>DATBWN010000103.1:0-15240 GCA_036514755.1 Dehalococcoidia bacterium
ACGGGGCGTCCCGGCCGGAACGCCGCGTCCTCGGCGAGCAGCTGGCGGTACTCTTCGCGGATTTTCAGGAAGCGACGGTAATGCGAGTCCGTGGCGTCGATGCTGGCGCCTTCGCCTTGCTCGATGATCGTCCGGAGGGCACGGAGCGCCGACGACAGGTCGCGGACGGGGATCAGGCCCGGCAGGCCGAAGTAGGCGTCGGCGGTCTGGGCGTCCGGCCGGCCGATGAACAAGCCGCTTTCACCGTGCTTCTGGGCGAGGTACTTGAGACCGTCCTCGATGCCGCGATAGAGCTCGCCGAGCGTTTCGTAGTCGCGTTCGTTCGAGAAGATGTCGCTGAGCTTGATATCAGGCAACGGGGCCGGCGCTTGGCGCCGCGACTCGCCCGAATCGACGTTTGGGCCCTCGGGCCGCTCGAGGAAGACGAACTGCTCGACCGCTTCGAGGTTAAAAGGCACCAACCGGAGCTTGAACGCCGCCGGGTAGGCCTTCGGGCTCGTGGGCAGGTTCGGGCGGCGGAGCTGAGGCGCGCCACCGACTGCCGTCAGCAGGTTGCAAGCCGACGCAAGGTGGAGCATCTCCTGGACAGCAATTTCGCTGATCGTCCCGCGCCAGCTCCGCACGCTCGCCAGCTGCGGCTGCGTCAGCCCCTCGCTCGCGTCTGCCTTCAGGCTGAAGAGCGCGAACAGGTAGCAGGCGAGGACGTTGTGCTCTAGTTCGGCTGCTTCCGTCAGGAGGTAGATCAGCTGGGCCCGGTTCTCGATCCGAACGGCGACCAAGTGTTCCTCCCCGAGCAGCCGGCCTCGAAGACGGCGAAACCCGAACGCCAGCTTACACGTCGACGCCCGCGCGGGCATCAGGTCAGCGGACGAAGCTCGCGTACCTCCCGGCGAGAATGGACACTCCCACGGATTCGTGTCAGAGTTCTTTGGATCGTACTCGGGCGGGCAGTGCAATGCTTCTAGGTAGTCCCCAGACCTGCCGCACGTCGCGCTTCATGCCCCTGCCGGACACGGAAGTGGAGCAGGATGGCTGAGCCGCATTCGGCGTTGGGCTACGCTGGGGCGCTGTCCTCGCTCGGCCTCTTTGCCGGGCGCGTCACCGGATCGGTGGTTGGCCGTCCCGTGGAGCTCGCCGCCGCCGAGCAGGAGCTGGCTACGGCGCGCAGCCGCGTCGCGTGTCTCACGCTTGAAGGCGAGCCCGGGATCGGCAAGACCCGCATCCTGCTGGCGATTGAAGAGCTAGCGCGCGCGCAGAGCTTTGTCTCAATCGCGGTTACGGCCGAGGAGGAAATCCGCGGACCGTTTCTTGTCGCGCGCAGCATCTTCGCATCGCCCGCCGCCGCCGAAGCGGCCGAGGCCGCAGGTGCGGAGCCGGCACTCCAGGGTGTCCTCGACGCTCTTTCGAACAACGACGACCCTGGCCTCGAGAGGCTGACGCCGGACCGCAAGCTCCTGCGCGTCTTCGACCTCGCAGCTGTCGCCCTCCGGGCGATCGCGGCCAAGCAACCGCTGGCCGTCATCGTCGACGACCTGCAGTGGGCGGACGAAGACAGCCTGCGGATGCTGCGCTACGTTATTCGTGCCGACGCCGCCAGCCCGATCTGCTTCGTCCTCGCGATGCGCGGGGATGAGGTTGCGTTCGTAAACGAAGCCGTGACGCTGCTCGCGGACATGGAGCGGATGGGCATGCGGCGGCGCCTCAAGCTCGGGCGCTTCAGCCAGCTCCAGTCGAGCGAGTTTCTCCAGCAGATCCTGGGTGGCCGGATCAACGCCACGAGCGCCGCCGTCATGCACGCGCAGGCCGAAGGCGTGCCCTTCGTCCTGGCGGAGCAGGCGCACGCGTACCGCGACGCCGGCCTCGTCCAGCAGATCGACGGGGTCTGGACCCTCGCCCGCAACGCTGAACGCATGCTGCCGTCCGCTGTCAAGACGCTCATCCAGCGTCGGGCCGCCCGCCTGCCAGACGACACGCGGGCCAGCCTGGCCGAGGCGGCCATCCTCGGACGCAGCTTCAGCCTGCGAGACCTTCGTGACCTGAAGGCGCGCCTTGGTGAAGAAGCCCCCGAGGTCCAGCTGCTCGCCCAGTCTCTCGCGCCGGCGGTCGATAGCGGCCTGTTGGTCCAGCTGCCTGACGGCTCCTCGGCGGACTACAGCTTCACGCATGACCAGATCAGGCAATACGCCACAGCGGCGCTGACGCCGCCGCGCCGGCGCGCCATCCACGCTGCGATCGTCGAGATGCTAATCGGCACCTCTGGGCCCGCCCCCGGCAGCGAGCCGCTGGTCGCAGCGCACGCGCTCGCCTCCGGGCAGGCCGACCTCTGCGCCCGCGCCTCGATCGACGCGGCAGGCGCCGCCATCAAGGCGCATGCGCCTGAAGAGGCGCTACGCCTCGTCGATCTTGCTCATCCCGTTGCCTCCTCGCCCCAACACCGCGTCGCCCTCCTCCGTTTGCGGGACGACGCGCTCGATATGCTCCGCCACCCAGCGCAGCGGCTCGAAGGCCTGGCGGAGCTGGCGGCGCTGGCGGAGGCTCTGGGTGACACGCACCTCGAGCTCGAAGTCCTGCTGCGGCGGGCTGCGGCCCTGCGGCTTTCGCAGGAACACGAGGCGGCAGCGGAGCTTGCGCGACGCGTTCGGCGGCTGGCCGGCGACGGCAGCGACACGGCGGCAGAGCTGGCGGCCTGTCTGGAGCTCGGCCAGGACCTCTTTCGCGCCGAAATCGGCGAGGGCTACACGCAGACGCCAACCGAAGCTGACCTGGACGGCGCCGCCGAGGCGTTCCAGTGCGCCGCAGATATTGCCGAAGAGCTGAAGGAGGAGGCGACGCTCGCGGCGGCGACCCGAGAGCTCGGGATCATCGCCGTCTCCCGCGTGCGCATCTGGTTCATCAGTGCGTTCAGCGCCGGCGAATTAGACCAGGTGATGCAGCGCGTCGCAGCCGGCGAGCGCCTGGAGGACATCATGCCTACCCTCTCTGTCGCTCCACTGGCGATGGAAGCAGGAGAGTACTTCCGCCGCGCGCTCGACATCTACGAGCGGCTCGGGGACCGCCAGGGCGCCATGTCGACGATCATCGCAATGGCGTTTGTGACGTGGGGTCCCGAGATCCACATGGGCGGCTCCGCCAAACGAATCGAAGAGCTGCACCGCCTGATGTCACGGATGAAGTCGTTCACCAAGGAGAGCGAGCGGGCGCTGGCCGAGGCTCAGGTGCTGTTTGGCGCGCACGTCTACTCGCGCGCCAAGATCTTCCCCGACACCGCCATCGTGAAGGGCGAAGAGGCATTCACCGCCGCCCGCAATCTGGGCGACCGCTCCCTGGAGTTCGCCTCGGCCGGCGGCATCGCCATGGTGCACGCCGGGCTCGGCGCCACAGACGAAGCGGAACGCTGGCTAGGCCGCGCCGCCGCCGTCGCTTCGGCGGAGCCGACGCCGCTGCGCTCCCTGCAGCTCGAGTCTTGGCGAGGGGCCGTTCGAGCCGCGGCCGGCGACGCGAGCGGCATGCGCCAGCACATGGAGCGCGCCATCCAGATCGCGAGCGATCAGGGCCGCCCGGCGGCGCGCTGTGAGGCTCTGGCGCAGCTGGCCCTGGGAGCAGCACGACTCGGCGCTGAAGCAAACGATGCGGAGATGCTCGACCTAGCGCAACGCACGGCCACAGAAGCGAAAGCGCTCGTACCGATCCTGCCGGGGCAACCGCTGTGGGGCGCCCAGGCGGATGCGGCCCTGGCCCGCGTCCACGTAGCGAGGGGCGACTCGAAGGCGGCAGCAGAAGCGGGTCGGGCTGCACTGGCGACGCTCGCGGCGGCGATGCTGGAGGACCCGTTTCTGGACATCGTCTTGCCCGCCGCCGAGGGGATTCTCGCGGCCGGCAGCGAGGACGAGAAGGCGGCCGTCATCGGCCAGCTTCGTCTGACGCTGCGGCTGATCGCCCAGCACATCCTCAACGAGGACGTGCGTGTGCGCTGGTTCCGCAGCGTCACCGGGCGCGATTTGAGGAGACTGGCAGGCGGCATCGATGCCCCTGACCTGGGCGCCACCGCAGCGACGGGCGCGGTTGCCTTGAGTGAGGCAGATACGGTACTCCTCAGGCTGCTCACCGAGGGGCGCACGAACCGGGAGATCGGCGAGGAGCTGGGCGCCAGCGAGGAGTCGGTGTCGCGCCAGCTCGCCGAGATCTTCGTGAAGATCGGGGCGTCGTCGCGCGCAGAAGCAACGGCGACCGCTCTCATGGGAAAGCTGGTGTAACTCATGCTCCACGTCCGGCTGGACCGCCATCGCTGCATCGGCGCCGGCAACTGCATCACGATCGCTCCGACTGCGTTCAACTGGCTCGAAGGGGAGTACTTCAAGGTCGACGTCGTCGACGCCACAAGCGTGGATGAGGAGCTCCTCCGCGTGGCGGTGTTCTCCTGCCCAACCCAGGCCATCGTCCTCGAGGAAGTGGAGGAATACCTGCCCTGGCAGCTGCGCGGCGCGCGGACGCAGGAGCCCGTCCGCGTCGTCAAGACCTTCATGTTCACGGACATCGAGAAGTCGACGAACCTGGTCGATGCCCTCGGCGACGAGGCTTGGGGGGCGCTGCTGCGCTGGCACGACGAGACGCTGCGATCGATATTCGCCGCCAACCACGGCGAGGAAGTGGTCAGCACCGGCGACGGCTTCTTCGTTGGCTTCGAGAGCCCGGATGCTGCCATCGCTTGTGCCGTCGCGATTCAGCGCACGCTCGCAGAACACCGTCAGACGCACGGCTTCGCGCCACAGGTACGCATCGGCGTGCACGCGTCCGACGCCACGCAGGTGGGACGGAACTTCCAGGGCAAGGGTGTCCACGAAGCGGCGCGGATCGCGGCGCTCGCGCAGGGCGGCGAAATCCTCGTGAGCCGCGGGACCGCGGTACCGCGCTTCCCGGTCTCGGAGCCGCGAACCGTCAGCCTGAAGGGCATCGCGGAGCCGATGGAAATCGTGACGGTGAACTGGCGCTAGCGATTGCCGTTGGCGGCGCCCGCCAGCCTCTGGAGGCCGTCGTAGGCCGCGTATTTGAACGCCTCGCTCTCGGTCGGGACGTTGAACGTCGTGTCGATGAAGTAGTCGATCGTGCCGCCGAAGTGCAGGACCGCCTGGCCGAGATGGATCATCTCGGCGGCTGAGGCACCGAAGATGTGGACACCGAGAAGCTCTCGGTTCTCGCGACGAAACACGAGCTTGATCATGCCGTCCGTCGCGCCAGAGATGATGCCGCGCGTGTTCCGCGCGAACCAGGCCCTGCCGACCTCGTAGTCGATGCCGCGCGCCGACGCTGCTTCTTCGGTCAGACCCACCATCGCGACCTCCGGGATCGAGTAGACGCCGAAGGGCGCGAGCTGATCGACGCTCTGCTTGAAGGGGATCCCGAAGGCGTGACAGGCGGCGACACGGCCTTGCTCCATCGAGACGGAGGCGAGGGCCGGCGGACCAATGACGTCGCCAGCGGCGTAGATTCCCGCCGCCGTCGTCCGGAAGCACTCGTCGACGAGCACGCGGCCACGCTCGTCCGTCTCGACCCCTGCTTCTGCTAGCCCGAGGGCTTCGGTGTTGCCGGACCTGCCGGCGGCGAAGAGGATCTTCTCCGGGCGGATGACCTCGCCGTTCGCGAGCGTCAGCTTCAGTCCGTCAGCATCGCGTTCGACGGCGGCCTTGCCTGCCCCGAGCAACACACTCAGTCCCATCTTGCGGAAGTTAGCCGCGACGAGATCGGATATCTCGCCATCCATGAATGGGATCAGCCGCGGCGCGTTGTCAACGAGGGTTACCTCCGTCCCAACCGCCGCGTAGATCGATGCGTACTCGCAGCCCACGGGCCCGCCACCAACGACGACAAGGCTACGTAGCGGGCGGTCGACGCCGATTATGGTCTCTGAGTCCAGAACGTCCGGGTCGTCGAAGGGGATGCCGGGCGGGTGGAACGGACGCGAGCCGGTGGCGATCAAGATGACACCAGCGTCCAGAGCTCGTGTGCGGCCGTCGCTCGAGTCCACAAGAACCGAGCGACCGGACCCCAGTCTGCCGCTGCCGCAGATCAGCTCAATGCCGTGGCGCGCGATGTTGTCGGCCGCGGCCGTGGTCATCGTCTCGACGACGTGCGCCGCCCGGGATCTGAGATGCGCGATTGCGGCGCCCGGGTCGAGCTGAAGGCCGACGCCGTAGACGTCTCGTTGCTGGAAGCCGGTCACATAGAGGGCTGTCTCACGGAGCGTCTTGGTGGGGACACCGGCGTTGCGTACTGCCGCGCCGCCGGGTGTTGGCTCGCGCTCCACGATGGCGACGCGGCGCCCGAAGTAAGCGGCCTGCGCCGCCGCCTTTTCGCCGGCCGGCCCGGCGCCGATCACGACCAGATCGAATTGCTCGCTCATGATGACCTCTTCGTCGCTGGTGTCCTAAGGCACCCGTGAGGTTAGCATCTCGTTCCGGCGAGACGGAAGAAGCGACTGCTGAAACTCCGGCGCTTCCGCAGGGACCGAAGCGACTTGGCGTTAGCGAGACAAGGTGTAAATGGCGCCCACGCTCAGTCTAAGCCTGGGGCTTCGTCGCCAGCGAGTTATTCTAACTTGTCTAGCTTGGATTCGAGTTCAGGCCTGCCCTAGGTTCGACAAGGCGTTCGTCTAGCTTGGAAGGCCTCGAAACTAATGGGGTTCAAGAGGTCGAGCGTTCGAATCGCTCCACCCCGACCACGCAACTTGACTGAGACCGTAGGCGCGTCGGGTTGCGCGCTGGCCTCTCCACCTGCCTGAGCTCATGGTAGACTGCTGCGCGCTCATCGCCTCCGCTGTCATTTCGACCAAGGGCGCGCTTCGCCAGGTGCTCGAAGTCCCCCCCTCCTACCTGGCCAAGCTGGTTGTGGTCCGGTGAGATGACGTCCAAACCGCTGGAGCGAGACAAGCGAGAGACTTCTCGAAAAGACGCGCGTGTGCGAACATCGTTGCGATTCGCTGCCGTCGAGCGTTCGCAGTGACCGACCAGACTGCCTGGGCAACCAGCCTTGGCGTCCGAGAGGGGACATCCAATGAACGAGCCTCGGATCGCATCACCGCTGGCCAAAGATCTGGAGGCCCACGCCGACCTCTTGAGCGCAGCTAGACGCGTCGCGGCGATCGCGGACGAAGACGCAACCGAGGCTGAGGCTCAGAGCTCCCTCACCGACCGGACGGTCGGCGCGATGCGCGAGGACGGGCTTTTCAGGATGTGGGTGCCGCGGGAGCTCGGCGGCGCCGAAGCGGACCCAATTACGTCGATCCGCCTGCTCGAAGAGGTGAGTCGCGCCGATGGTTCCGCTGGCTGGAGCCTCATGGCGGCGGGCGTCGCGATCGGCTCGGCGGCGGCGTTCTTAGCTGATGCTGCCGTGGCCGAGATCTTCGGCTCCAGCGACGATCCCGTGATCGCCGGCCAGGGAGCCCCCAACGGCCGCGGCGTCCCGGAGGCGGGGGGCTACCGGCTCAGCGGAGCCTGGAGCTACGGCTCAGCCATCGCTCACGCCGCGTGGGCGCACAGCGGCTTTTTCGTCGTCAATGACGGGGAGATCCGCCGCGACCCGGACGGCCGGCCCCAGGTGCTCATCTCCATCGTCCCCATGGCGAAGGTGGAGTTGGACGCCAACTGGGACGTGATCGGTCTCCGCGCGACGGGCAGCTTCGACTACGAGATCCGCGACACCTTCCTCCCTGAGGACTTCACCCACCCCTTCGACGCCAAAGAACCCCTCCGGGGCGGGGTACTTTACCGACTGGGCATCTCGGGACTAGCCCAGATCGGTCACACGTCCTTCGCGTTGGGAATCGCCCGACGGGCGCTGGACGAGATCGCCGCTTTGGCCCCGACGAAGCGCCTGCGCGCTGGGCAGCGCCTCAGCGAAGACCCGAGCTTCCAGGAGCGGTACGCGCTGGCCGAGGCCCACCTCGGCGCCGCGCGCGCGTACGTCCTGGAGACGTGGAACAGCACGTGGCAAACACTTCAGTCAGGCGACCCGCTGGACCTGAAACAATGGGCACTCTTGAGCCTAGTAACTCGCCACGTGCACGACGTCGCGAGTGACGTCGTCAACTTCGCCTACCGGGCTGGCGGGGGCGTTTCCCTGCGGATGAGCGTCCTGCAGCGCACCGCCCGGGACATGCACGGCGCCACTCAACACGTCATCATCAACGACCAAGCGACGCGGCATGCCACCACGGTCTTGCTTGGGATGGCCCCGCCTGGCGCCCGCTGGTCAGGAACAGGCCTCGTCTGATCGGTTCTTTGCAGATCGCCCGATCACAACGCGCCATGTGACGGCCGGTTCGGCTCGGATTATGTCTAGTTACCCGATCAGGAAACCGTGAATACCTCCGGCTCTTAGAAGACAATCACGAGGCGACCTCTAACGCCACCAGCCTCAAGTCTCCTGTGTGCCTCGGCAGCACGCTCGGGAGGGAAAGTCTCGGCCACGCGTAGAGTCAGCTTTCCCTGTGCTACGAGATGGCCAAGCCGGTCGAGTGCGGCTTGATTCTGGACGTAATCCGCCACTCGCACCTGGTGAATCGTAATCCCGCGCTCGGTCTCTCCCTCAAAACCTCGCACTGCCGCCAGGCCACCGCCGTCACGAACGGCTGGCAAGATCGGCGCTCCGATGACGGCCGCGTCGATTACTCCGTCGACGCCGGCGGGCACGATACGCCGAATGTGTAGCGCTGCATCGTCGCCGCGAGGGACGACTGTCTCTGCGCCGAGCTTCTTGAGCAGGGCCTCATCCTTCGGCGCCGCGACTGCGATGACGTGCAGGCCGTCGGCGACGCCTAGCTGTACGGCATAACCGCCGACGGCTCCAGCCGCACCGGTCACAGCAAGCGTCGCGCCCGCCTTCAGGGCGAGCAGGTCGAGTGCGAGACGTACCGTCAGACCGTTCATCGGCAACGTTGCCGCTGCCTCCAGACTCGTTCCCTCAGGAACGCGAGCAACGGAGGCGGCGGGCACGACAACCGACTCCGCCATAGCGCCGCCCTCTGAGCGTCTAGGCACGACCACAGCCATCACCCGATCTCCCGGCTTCCAATCCGTGATACCTGACCCGACAGCGTCCACGACTCCAGCCAACTCCATGCCGGGGATGTACGGCGGTTGCAAGCCGGTCAGTAGGGCAGATTGGCGTCCAGAGCGGAACCCGATGTCCGTAGGGTTGACGGTCGCCGCGGCGACTCTAATCCTGACCTCGCCCGGACGCGGCTCGCGCTCGGTGAGGTTTGACACCTCCAGGACCTCGGGCCCACCAAACCGGCTAAACGTGACTGCTCGCATTGAAGACTCTCCTTCTCAAGCATGTAAGCCGAAGTCCGTAGGTGCCCCGACAATTCTACGGTCGCGGAGCGTATCTACTTCGACGCCGTGGAACACGATCCCGAGAATCGCCGCGCTGGCGCTGCAGGAGATGGTCACGCGCTCAGTGGTGAGCAAGCTGGGCATCTGGGTTCACCCCGGCGAGATGATCGTGCCGAACGGGCAGCGGGCGAGGATCAAGCGCGGCTAAGCCAACCCTAGGCCGAGCGCGAGAGGAAGTCCATCCGGCCACCGTCGACAGCGAGCACCTGGGCGGTGATGAAGCTTGCCTCGTCGCTGGCAAGAAAGAGCAAGGCCGCTGCAACCTCCTCAGGTTGGCCAACACGGCCCAGTATCGACCGCTCGGCGGCCATCGCCGAGCGCCCTCCTAGCCCACCGGTCATGTCGGTTTGAATGAAACCGGGGCAGACCGTGTTCACGGTGATGCCATACGGGCCGAGGTCAAAGGCAAAGCGCTTGGTCAGCCCGATAAGGGCAGCCTTCGTGGCGGCGTAGGGCGTGGTCTCCGGTAGGGCGGTGCCGAGGCCGGCGAGTGAGGAGACGTTGACAATTCGCCCCGACCGACGCTCCATCATTCCAGGCGCGACAGCCTGGACGCAGTGGATGACGCCTTTCACGTTGACGGCCATCAGGCGATCGAAGTCCGCCTCCGTCATGGTCAGAGTGCTCGCCCTGACGCCGATGCCGGCGTTGTTGACCAGTAGGTCAATGCGGTCAAAACACTCCAGCGACTGGGCCACTAAGGCGTCCACTTCAGACCTCTTGGAGACATCCGCTTGAACGGCCGCCGCTTGGCCACCGCCCTCTGAGATCTGCCTGACTACTTCCTCTGCGGCATCGCGGCGGGAGATGTAGTTCACCACTACGGAGGCGCCCTCTCGGGCGAAGGCGAGGGCGGTAGCCCGGCCGATGCCGCGCGATGCCCCTGTGATGAGCGCCACCTTGTTCGTGAGACGGCCTGCCATCTGCAACCTCCAGCTCGACTGCCCAATGCTAGATCAGCTTCCCCTTGCCTGACTTCGTTTGACGGCCTCCCTCAATCAACGGCGGGACGATGCTGGAAGAAGCCAGCTTGTCTGTAGTTCAGATCAGCGGTCATCGCGCGGGGCACGATGCCGTCGTAGTGTTTGTCTTGCCGGGAGGCGTCGTCCCGTCCTCCGCTCGAACGCAGCGGCGCTCAGCTGACACGCGTCAGAGCGACCACCGGGATCAGGCGCTTCGTCTTCGACTGGTACTCGGCGAACTGCGGCTGGCGCGCCGCCTGCGTGGCGTAAAGCCGATCGCGCTCCTCGCCCTGCGTCACCGTGGCGTTTGCCGCGAACTTGTCGGTGCCGAGCTCGATCGTCACGCGCGGGGTAGCGACGAGGTTGTGGTACCAGTCCGGGTTCGTGTCGGCGCCCGCCTTTGAGGCGAAGATCAGGTAACGGTCCCCGTCCTGCGCATAGACGACCGGTGTCGTGTACGGCCGGCCGCTCCTCCTGCCGGTAGTCGTAAGCAGCAGCACCTGGTCGAACTGGTTCACCTTGCCGGCGTTGGCGCGGAACTCGTCGATCATATTCCGGTTCCACTCTTTCAGGTCGAAGTTCTGGGTCATCTCGCCTCCGTGAATCTGAGCCTGCCGTAATTGTGGGCGGCCACGCCACTATGATTCAATCTGCCGCATGCCATGAAGCGCCGATCCTGTCGCCAGCGAGGGGGCGTGTCAGTCTGGGCCACGAGAGCCCGCCCCTGCAGGTGGCTTGACAGGGCATTCGAAGCGTCCAATAATCATGCCGCCCCGTACAACCTCTCTTAGTCTCGATCCGGTTCATCAGGCAGGCCACATGCACATATCTGGCGAGCGCCGGCTCGCTGCTCCGCCAGAGAAGGTTTGGCAAGCGATGCACGACGTGGCTGTTCTCCGGGAGACGGTGCCCGGCTGCCAGGAGCTGGAGCAGACCGCACCCGATACGTTCACCGGCTCGGCAGTCGTTGGCGTGGCCGTGATAAAGGGTCTCTACCGCGGCACCGTGCGCCTCATCGAGGAACGAGAGGCCTCTTTCCTGCGCGTCACGGTCGCTGCCCAGAGCGGCCACGCCGAGATAAGAGGCGAGGGAAGCCTCGACTTCCAGGCGAACGACGAGGGGACGATCGTCCGCTACGAGGGAGAGGCGTACATAAGCGGACCGCTCGCCCCCGTTGGCCAGCGGCTGCTGCCCGCCGCGTCCAAGCTGCTGACCCAGCAGTTCTTCGACAACATCGACATGAAGCTTCGAGGTCCTGGAGAGCAGAAAGGGAGGTGAGGCAGTGCCCAAACGAAAGGTGTCTTTGACCGTCAACGGCGCCCGCCACGAGCTGGAGATCGAACCACGATTGCTCCTGGTTCACTTGCTGCGCGAGGAGCTGATGCTTACCGGCACGCACATCGGCTGTGACACGAGTCAGTGCGGCGCCTGCACCGTCATCATCGACGGCCAGGCCCTCAAGTCATGCACGATCTTCGGCGTCCAGGCGGACGGCGCCGACGTGCTGACCATCGAGGGCCTGAAGCAAGGCGAGGAGCTAGCGCCCCTCCAGCAGACCTTCTGGGACGAGCATGGGCTCCAGTGCGGCTACTGCACGCCGGGCATGATCATGTCCGCCCTCGGCCTGCTGCGTGATAACCCCAACCCGAGCGAGGCCGAGATTCGCGAAGGGCTGCGCGGTAACCTCTGTCGCTGCACCGGCTATCACAACATCGTCAAGGCGGTCCAGGCCGCCGCCAGCATGGCCAGGAGGTAGGCGATGACCTCAGCTAGGCAGCTCCCGAAGCTAATAGGCGAGCCTATCAAGCGTCGCGAGGACCCCCGTCTCATCACAGGCCTGGCCACGTACGTCGACGACATCAAGCTGCCGCGCATGCTGCACATGTCCATCGTTCGCAGCACGCACGCGCACGCCCGCCTGCGCCGAGTTGACGTCTCGAGGGCGCGCAGCGCCCCGGGCGTCGCCCTTGTATTAACGGGCGCGGAGGCGAAGGCCTGGGGCGAGGCCCTGCCGACCGCCAGCGAGGTTCCCGAGATGAAGGCGGCGACACGCTACCCGCTCTCCGCGGACGGCGTCGTGCGCTTCGTCGGCGAGGGCATCGCCGCCATCGTCGCCGACGACCGCTACGTGGCGCGCGACGCCGCCGAGCTGGTCGACGTCGAGTACGAAGACCTGCCGGTCGTCGTCGATGCCCGCAAAGCGATGGCGCCGGGCGCGCCCATCCTCCACACGGACTTCGGCACGAACGTCTGCGCGATCATGCCCGTGGGCGACAAGGATGCGACCGACGCCGCCTTCCGCGAAGCCGACGTGACAATCAAGCAGTGGATGGTCAACCACCGCCTGATACCCAATGCTATGGAGGCGCGCGGCGTCGTCGCCAACTACGACCCAGGCCAGGAGACACTGACCGTGTGGTCGTCGACGCAGGTACCCCACCTCCTGCGAACGCTGCTCTCCACCCTCGTCCGCATGCCGGAGCACAAGGTCCGCGTCATCGCGCCCGAGGTCGGCGGTGGCTTCGGCTCGAAGATCGACGTCTACGCCGAGGACGTCCTCGTCCCCTTAGCGAGTATCCATCTTCAGCGGCCGGTGAAGTGGATTGAGGATCGGACGGAGAACTTCCTCGCGACGATCCACGGTCGCGACATCCACGCCGAGATTGAGCTGGCCGCGCGTCGCGATGGACGCCTCCTAGGCCAGCGCATCCGCGTCGTCGCCGACATCGGCGCCTACCAGCAGCTGCTGACGGCAACGATCCCGTCGCTGACCATGCTCATGTTCCCCGGCCTCTACAAGGTCCCCACCCTCTACGGTGAGGTCACCGAGGTCTACACGAACAAGACGCCCACGGACGCCTACCGCGGCGCCGGCAGGCCGGAGGCGACCTACTTCATCGAGCGGGCCATGGACATCCTCGCCCGCAAGCTGGGCATGGATCCCGCAGAGGTGCGCCGCGTCAACTTCATCGAGAAGGATAGCTTCCCCTTCCAGACCACTACCGGCCTGGTCTACGACTCCGGCGACTACGAACCGGCGCTCGACCTCGCGCTGGAGAAGGCCGGCTACGCCGACTTGCGCCGCCGGCAGCAGGAGATGCGCAGCCGTGGCCGTTACCTCGGCATCGGGCTCTCCACGTACGTCGAGATCTGCGGCATCGGCCCCTCGGCCATCGTCCCGGCCGGCGGCTGGGAGGGCGGTACCGTCCGCGTCGAGCGCACCGGCAAGGTGACGGTGCTCACGGGGACCTCGCCTCACGGTCAGGGCGGCGAGACCGCCTTCGCCCAGATCGTCGCGGAGGAGATCGGCGTTCCCATAGAGGATGTGACCGTCATCCACGGCGACACGGCTCAGGTCCCCTTTGGCATCGGCACCTTCGGAAGCCGCGCCATCGCTATCGGCGGGACGGCGATCATGATGTCGGTTGGCAAGGTCAAGGAGAAGGCGAAACGCTTCGCTGGTCACATGCTGGAGGCCGGGCCCGCGGACGTGGTCTATGACCAGGGTCGCCTCTACGTCCAGGGCCACGCCGACAAGGCCCTGACGATCCAGGAAGTCGCCTGGGCCGCCTGGGACGGCCGCCACCTGCCCGCGGACACCGAGCCCGGCCTGGAGGCCACCAGCTACTTCGAGCCGTCCAACTGCACCTTCCCGTTCGGCGCCCACGTGGCAGTCGTGGAGGTCGATCCCGATACAGGCAAGGTCGACCTGCAGCGGTACATCTCCGTCGACGACTGCGGCAAGGTGATCAACCCGATGATCGTCGAAGGGCAGATCCACGGCGGCCTCGCGCAAGGCATCGGCCAGGCCCTCATGGAAGAGGCGGTCTACGACGAGGACGGCCAGCTTCTCACCGGCAGCCTCATGGACTACAACCTGCCGAAGGCCGACCAGCTGCCGAGCTTTGAGCTGAGCCGCACCGAGACACCGACGCCGGTCAACCCGCTCGGCGCGAAAGGCGTCGGCGAGGCGGGCACCATCGGCTCTACACCGGCGATCGTCAACGCCGTGGTCGATGCGCTGGCGCCCTTCGGCGTCGAGCACGTCGACATGATGCTGCGGCCGGAGAAGATCTGGCGGATCATGCAGGGAGGGCGACGATGATCCCGGCTCAGTTCGACTACGAGGCACCCTCGAGCCTGGACGAGGTCCTCCGGATTCTCGGCGAGCACGGTGACGCGAAGCTTCTGGCCGGCGGCCACAGCCTCATCCCGCTCATGAAGCTGCGCCTGGCCCTACCCTCCCTGCTCGTCGACCTGCGACGTGTTCAGGAGCTGCGCGGCATCCGCCGCGAGAACGGCAGCCTCGTCATCGGGGGCATGACGACGCACGCGGAGGTCGCCCGCTCTGCGGACGTCGCGAGCATGGCGCCGGCCCTCGCTCAAGCCGCGAGGCAGATCGGCGACCGACAGGTGAGGGCGCGCGGGACGATCGGCGGCTCCGTCGCTCACAACGACCCCGCCGCGGATCTCCCTGCCGTAATGCTCGCCCTCGACGCCAGCTTTGCACTGAGGTCGGCCAGCGGCAGGCGCGTCGTGCCGGCGAGCGAGCTGTTCACCGGCATGCTCGAGACGGCAGTGCGACCAGACGAGGTGCTGACCGATGTCCGCATCCCGGCCGCGCCGCGCTCCGCGTACGCGAAGTTCGCCAACCCAGCCTCGCACTACGCTATCGTCGGTGTGGCTGCGGCTGTGGATGGCCAGGGCGGCCGCATCGGCGTCACGGGCGCGGCGCCGGTCGCCTTCCGCGCGACCGAGGCCGAGAATGCGCTTCGCGGCCGGTCACTGACCGCAGAGGTGATAAGCGAGGCGGCAGCCAGGGCTTACGATGGCCGGGACCTCCTCGGCGATATTCATGCCTCGGCGGAGTACCGCGCTGCCCTGATCGG
>DATBWN010000104.1:0-3700 GCA_036514755.1 Dehalococcoidia bacterium
CCTCCTCTCCCACGTCGTCACCCGCCTCCTGGACGAGGTCTCCCTCGCCGACTCCGACCGCGCCGGCATCCGCCGCTGGAAGAGCGACGAGATGCGCCCCACCAGCCAGGAGATGCGCGTCCTCACGTCGAAGATGAACGAGGACCTGGCCAAGGCAATGGCGCGCAAAGAGCGCAGCCGCCTCCGCAAGCCAGACTGGGTCTAGGCCACTAGCGTGGCGGCCCTTCGACGGGCTCAGGGCAGGCCCACGCTGCCGCTCCTTCACCGTCCTGTCATTGCGAGCCATCGCGGCAGCGAGAGCCTGTCCTGAGCTCGTCGAAGGACGCGGCAATCCGGGGTGGGGTGGTGCGCCTCAGTTTCGGCGCGAACGCGTCGTGGGCCGTAGCTGCAGGTCTTCAGACCGCCGAGTGACTACGGGATCAGGTGATAGAGCCGGAAGAAGGGGTGGTCTACCTCCACCACCTCGACACCGCTGAACCCCGCCTCGGCTGCGTAACGCCGCAGCGTCGCCGGCCGCATTACAGTTCCCGTCTGCATCGAGGGCGTCTCCGACATGCCCGCCGGCAGGCAGCAGAGGACGCTCCAGCCGTACATCAGCCGCTCGATCTCGTCGCCGGGCGCCGTAAAGCTCTCCGCCACCCGCTCGTCGATCACGACGACAGAGCCGCCGGGCGCCAGCAGCCGCTTCGCCGCGCGCAGCACCTCCACCGGCCGCGACATGTCGTGCAGCGCCTCGAAGATCAGCGCCAGGTCATATCGTTCCGATAGCTCGTCGCCGGCCGCGTCCTTGCAATGGAACGTCACGCGGTCGCCGAAGGGCGTCCCGGCGAGCAGCGCCTTCGCCTGCTTGATCGACGCCTCGTCCAGGTCGTAGCCGTCGATCAGCGCCCGAGGGTAATGCTGCGCCAGGGCGATGCTCGACCAGCCGGCGCCGCAGCCGATGTCCGCCACCCGTGCCGCCGGCTCCGCGCGCAGCCTCTCGCCGACCGCCGGCACCTGGTCGAGCCAGCCGTTGAGCAGCTTGAAGAACACGGGCTTGTTGCTATCCGCCTGCCCCTCGCGCGCGTCGACGCCGTAGGCGCTCCAGGGCACGCCGCCGCCGCTGCGGAACGCTTCGAGCAGCGCCGGCATCGCCCCGACGAGGCTCGTCATCGTCCGCGTCATCGGCGCCATGTAGTTCAGGCTGTCGCCGTCCGTCAGCACCTCCGCGGCGCCGGCCGGTAGTGCGTAGCGCCTCGCCGAGGCGTCGCGCGCGGCCCCGACGACCGTGAGGATGCCGCTGACGGCCTGCTGCTCCAGCCACTCGCGGACGTAGCGCTCGTTGCAGCCGGCCTTCGCCGCGAGCTCCACCGCAGTCACGCTCGGCGCGCCGGCCAGCGCGCGGTACAGCCCCAGCCTGTCGCCGAGGTAGACCGAGAGCACCTCCAAGAAGCCGAGGCCGGACTGAAGGAGCCGTCCCGCGAAGGCTTCGCTGTCCATCGTTAGGTCGCTCGTCATCACGTCTCCTCCCTCGCACAAGTGTGCCAGACGCCTTCCACAGGTCAAGGCGATACAATCAGAGCCATGACTGACCCCACCGTCCTCTACGAGCGCCGCGACCGCGTCGCCTGGGTCACCTTCAACCGCCCCGACGTCCTCAACGCCCTCAACCTGCAGGCTCGGGACGAGCTGTGGGCCACGCTCGACGCCATCGAGCTCGACCCCGAGGTCCGCGTCGTCGTCTTCCGCGGCGCCGGCGAGCGCGCCTTCTCCGCCGGCGCCGACATCAGCGAGTTCGGCACCGCCCCCTCCTTCGACGCCGCCCGCCGCGCCCGCCTCGAACGCGACCTCTGGGGGCGCATCGCCCGCGTCGAGAAGCCCCTCATCGCCGCCATCCACGGCTACGCCCTCGGCGCCGGCTGCGAGCTCGCCCTCCTCTGCGACCTCCGCCTCGCCAGCGAGGACGCCCGCCTCGGCCTGCCGGAGGTCGCCCTCGCCTACATCCCCACCGCCGGCGGCACCCAGACCCTGGCGCGCACCATCGGCCGCGGCCGCGCCCTCGACCTGATCCTGACCGGCGAGCCCATACCCGCCCGCCAGGCCCTCGACTGGGGCCTGCTGCACTGGGTCGGCCCGCGCGACCGCCTCTACGACGAGGCCGAAGCCCTCGCCCGGCGCCTCGTTAACCAGCCCGCCGATGCCCTCCGCCTCGCCAAGCGTGCCCTCGTTCGGGGCCTCGACCTCCAGCTCAGCGATGCGCTGCGCCTCGAAGCGCGGTTACGTTCGCGGCGCGCCCCTGTCTGACGATTCCCCTAGGCGGGAGCCGAGCCTTATGCTAAGGCGGTAGCCCGCGCCATCGAGAGCAGATGAACCCAGCCGAGTTCCTCACCATCAGCAGCGCCGTCCTGCCGGACCGAGAGGCTCTGGTCTCCGGCGCCAGCAAGAAGCGCATCACCTACGCGGAGATGGGTTCGCGCGTCAACCGCCTGAGCAACGCCCTGCGGGCGATGGGCGCCGGCCCCGGCGCGCGCGTCGCCGTGATGGCCGTCAACTCGCCCGAGTACGTCGAGGTCTACTACGCGTGCGCCAAGCTCGGCGCCTGCTTCGTCCCCCTCAACTTCCGCGCCAAGCGCGAAGAGCTGGCCTACATGCTCAACGCCTCTGAGTCGAGCATCGTCTTCGTCGGCGACCGCTACCACGAGCTGCTCGCTTCCGTCCGGCCGGAGCTGACGACGGTCCACGAGGTCGTCTCCCTCGAGGGCGGTATCAGGAGCTTGAAGAGCTTCGACAACCTCGTCGCCGGCGCGTCCGACGAGGACGCCTTCGCCGACGTGGACGAGGACGAGCCGACGGCCCTCATCTTCACCTCCGGCACGACGGCGCTGCCCAAGGGCGTGGAGCTGACCTTCCTCAACCTCTCGCTCTACGTCATGAACACCATGAGCCCCGCCGACCCGACGGCGCCGCACGAGAAGACGCTGGTGGCCGTCGCCCTCTCCCACGTCGCCGGCATCACGGCCATGCTGTCCTCCATCTGGGGTGGCCGCACGCTGGTCATCCTGCCCCAGTTCGACCCGGAGCTGTGGCTGGAGACGGTGCAGCGCGAGCGCGTCACGCACGCCTTCGTGGTGCCGACGATGCTGAAACGGATCATGGACTACGCCTACTTCGACCGCTTCGACCTGAGCTCGCTGCAGCTCCTCACCTACGGCGCCGCCCCCATGCCCTTCGACGTCGTCTGCCGCGCCATCGAGGTCTTCAGCTGCGACCTGATGAACGCCTACGGCCAGACGGAGAGCACGTCGTCGCTGACCTACCTGGGCCCGGACGACCACCGGCTGAACGGCACGGCGGCGGAGAACGCGAAGAAGCTGCACCGCCTGCGCTCCGTCGGCCGGGCGATGGACGACGTCGAAATCGCCATCCTGGGCGGCGACGGGTCGCCGGTGGCGGCCGGCGGAGAGGGCGAGATCTGCGTGCGCAGCGCCCGCGTCATGAAGGAGTACCTGAAGCAGTCGGACGCCACGGCCGCCGTCATCGTCGACGGCTGGCTCCACACGGGCGACGTCGGCTTCCTGGACGAGGACGGCTACCTGTTCATCACGGGCCGCCTGAAGGACATCATCATCCGCGGCGGCGAGAACATCTCGCCCGGCGAGATCGAGGCGATCCTGGACAGCCACCCGGCCGTGGCGGAGTCGGCCATCATCGGCGTGCCGGA
>DATBWN010000105.1:0-4921 GCA_036514755.1 Dehalococcoidia bacterium
AACGTATCTCCCGCTGAGCTGTCTGCCGACAACGTCGGCGGCGCCCCAGACCTCCCGTCGTCGCCCGAGATCGACGGCTGCGTCCTGAGCAACGAGCTGCTGGACGCCCTGCCCTTCCAGCGCGTGCGAAAGCGCGACGGCTGCCTCTACGAGCTGCGCGTCGGGCTGGAGGACGGACGCTTCGTCGACGTGGAGGTCGAACCTTCAGACACGATCCGCAACTACTTCGCCGCCCTCGGCGTCGAGCCCGGCGAGGGCTGCGAGGCGGAGGTGAACCTGGAGGCCATCGCCTGGACGCGCCGCGCCGCGGCGGCGCTGCGCCGCGGCTACGTGCTGACCCTGGACTACGGCTACGAGGCGCCGGAGCTCTACGCGCCCTGGCGCAAGCGCGGCACGCTGCTCACCTTCTACCGCCACACATCGGGCGAAGACCCCTACGTCCGCGTCGGCCGCCAGGACATCACCGCCAGCGTCGACTTCACGAGCGTCATGCGCGCCGGCGAGTCGGCTGGCCTCCGGACGCTGGGGCTGACGACGCAGACCGAGTTTCTCGCGGCGCTGGGTATCGGCGAGGCGCTGGCGCAGCCGCCCGCCGCGGGCGAGATCGAGGCCTTCTACGCCTTGCGCCGCGCCGTCATGGAGCTGACGGACCCGTCCGGCCTGGGGCGCATCCGTGTGCTGATTCAGAGCAAGGGCGTGCCTGAGGCGAAGCCAAAGGGGCTCCTCGCCGCAACTCGACCAGGAGGCGAAGAATGATTATCAGACGCGACTCGGCCCTTCACCTCGCCTTCGAGGGCCTCGATATCTACGACTACACCGCCCAGAAGCCCGGCCCCTCCTCGGTCGGTGTGATCGAGGTGCCGCCCGGTGCCGGCCACCGCGAAGCCTATTCGACACGCTCTGACAAGTACTACTACGTCATCTCGGGTAGTCTGAGCCTCAAGCTCGGCGGCCAGGAGCACGACCTAGGCGCCGGCGACCTCTGCTACGTCGCTCGCGGCACGTCTTTCGCCTACCGGAACGACACCGACACGCCGACAACGACGCTGCTCGTCCACACGCCGCCGTTCGACCTCGCCGATGAGGTCTTCGTCGATTGACCCCGCTGCTATCCTGGGGGCGTGAGCGAGTCCTACAGCGAGATCGTCCTCGACCACGCCGGGAACCCGCGCAACCGCGGCGTCCTGGAGGACGCCAACGCCCACGCCTACCAGACGAACCCGGTCTGCGGCGACATGATGGTCCTCATGCTGCGCATCGAGGACGGCCGGATCGCTAAGGCGAGCTTCCAGACCGAGGGCTGCGTCGCCTCCGTTGCGACAAGCAGCATCCTGACCGAGCTCGTCAGCGGCATGACGCTGGCGGAGGCGGCGGCGCTGACGCACGAGGACATCGAGGCGGCGGTGGGCGGCCTGCCGGCGAGCAAGCTGCACAGCGCGGCGCTGGTCATCGGCGCCCTGCGCAGCGCCATCGCCAGCTACGAGAAGGCGACTGCGTAAGGCCCGCCTACCGCAGGCAGGCGCGCCTGCCTGCGGTATCTTCGGGTTTCCCCCTAATTGACACCTTATCTGGGCCGCCCTACCATCGAATCGCCTCCACTCGACGCGTGAGAGGCGGAGTAGACAATGCGCTTCCTCATCGGCTTCCTCGTCGGCTTGACCCTCGGCTACGGCCTCGCCAGCCTCCTGACGCTGCCCGCCGAGCAGCCGGCGCAGCAGCAGACGGCCGAGCAGAGCTCGTCCGTACGGGCCTAGCTCTCTTCGACCCGCTCGCGAAGCCGGAGCGGGCGATTCCGTCCGCTAAGCGACGACCTGGCGCAGGAACACGTCCACCAGCTCGGTGTCGAGCTGGCTGCCGGCGGCGCCGCGCAGCTGGCGCTGGGCGTCTGGCGCCGTCATCTTCTTGCGGTGAGGGCGGTCAGAGGTGATCGCCACGTAGGCGTCGACGACGGCGAGGATGCGCGCCTCCAGCGGTATGTCGGCGGCGCCGTGCCCTTCCGGGTAGCCGCGCCCGTCCAGGCGCTCGTGGTGGGCCGCAACCCAGGCGGCGACCTCGTCCAGGCCGCTAACGCTGGCGACGACATCGCGCGAGTGCGCCGGGTGCTGGCGCAGCACCTCCAGCTCCTCGACGCTGAGGATGTCCGGCTTCGCCATGATGCGCTCGGTCACGGCCAGCTGGCCGACGTCGTGCAGGAGGGCGGCGACGCGCAGCTGCTTCAGGCGCAGGTCCGGCAGGCCGACGGCGCGCCCCAGCGACTCCGCCAAGCGCGCCACCTTCTTCGAGACGCCGACCGTGAACTGGAAGCGCGCATCGACGATCCGGGCGAAAGACTCCAGGAAGGGCTCCAGGTGCATCGTCCGCGGCTCGCGCAGGCGGCTGCAGCGGCTTGCCAGCTCCAGGCGGACGTTGTCGCCGAAGAGGCCGAGCCAGAAGCCATCGCCCAGCGCCAGGCTGCGCAGCGTGTCGACGAGATCGGGGTCGGCATCCTTGTCGGCGATGAGGCCGAGGTGGTGGCCGAGGTTGCGCCGTGCCAGGAGCGGCGTCGTCTCGTCTATGAGCGTCTCGACCTGGTCCGCGAGGCCGACGATGCGGCCGACGATGGGAATGGCCTCGCCGCGCAGGCCCTGGGGGTAGCCGCTGCCGTCCCAGTGCTCGTGGTGAGTGGCGATGCCGTCGATGGCCTCCGGCGGCAGCGCCAGGTCCTCGGCGGCGCGGACGCCCTGCAGCACGTGGTCGACGATGCGCTCGGCGACGATGTCCGGCGAGTCGCTGGCGCCGAGCGCCGCCTCTTCGGGCGAGAGCAGCGGCATCGAGGCGAAGACGAGGCGCTCGTCGCCGCGCGTGTAGCTGGCCAGGCCGGCGCCGGCGGCGACGACGCCGACGTCGTGCAGCAAGGCGGCGTAGCAGCAGGCGAGGCGGACGCGCGCCTCCAGCCCCAGCGCCTCGGCGATTGTCGCGGCGATGTAGGCGACGCGCTGGGCGTGGCCGGCCGTGCGCCCCTCCGCCAGGTCGACGGCGCCGCTGACCGGGATGAGCAGGTCGCTTAGCGTGTAGTTGGGGAGCCGTCTTGGGGTAGGGGCCCGTTCCAGGCCTCTCTCGATGAGCGCATGCTGGCCGCTTACCTTGTTCAAAACCTCTTACCCCTGAACGACGCTTCAAATCGAGGGGCTGCCTTGTCCTCAGCAGCCCTCTGAGTTAGTTATCGGCAGCTCAGGGGCTTCGGTTAAACGCCGTCAGACCTCCGGAAGCGTTCTGGTCGGTGACGAAGGCGACGGTGGGGCGCCAGAGGCGGCGTTCGTCGAAGCTGAGGGATTCATCCCTCAGGGCTCGTGATTACCACCAACCGCGGGATGATTCCCGCGGCTTCGCGGAGTCGCGCCCCTCAGGCGATGAACAGCGGCGCCAGGACGAGCGTGATCGTCGCCAGCAGCTTGACGAGGACGTGGAGGGAGGGGCCCGCCGTGTCCTTGAACGGGTCGCCCACCGTGTCGCCGACGACGGCGGCGGCGTGGACCGCTGACCCTTTGCCCAGGACGGCGCCGGTCTCGTCCTTCAGCTGGCCCGCCTCGATGAACTTCTTGGCGTTGTCCCAGGCGCCGCCGCCGTTGTTCAGAAAGGTTGCGACCAGGATGCCCACGATCGTCCCGACGATCAGCAAACCGGAGACGGCGAGCCAGCCGGACGAATCGGGGATCGCCACGCCGGCAACCTCGACGTCGGTCGAGTGCAGGCCGCTGACGATGTAGCGGAAGACGAGCCCGACGGCGACCGGCATGCCGACGGCCAGCAGCCCGGGCGCGATCATCGCTTTCAGCGAGGCGCGGGCCGTGATGTCGACGGCACGGGCGTAGTCCGGACGCGAGGTGCCTGCCATGATCCCCGGGTCATCGCGGAACTGGCGCCGCACCTCCTCGATGATCGAGCCGGCGACGCGGCCCACGGAGCGGATCGCGAGCGAGCTGAACAGGAAGACAAGCATCGCTCCCAACAGCGCCCCGACGAAGACATCGACATTCGAGAGGTCGATCGGCAGCTCGGCCGTGAGGGGCAGGTCGAGGCGCTCCTTCACCTTGTCGAGGTAGGCGCTGAAGAGCAGGAAGGCGGCGAGGCCGGCGGAGGCGACGGCGTAGCCCTTGGTGAGCGCCTTCGTCGTGTTGCCGACGGCGTCCAGCGAGTCGGTGATGTGGCGGGCACTCTCCGGCGCGCCGGAGAACTCGGTGATGCCGCCGGCGTTGTCCGTGATCGGGCCGAAGGTGTCCATCGCCAGGATGTAGGCGGCGGACATGAGCATCCCCATGGTCGCCACCGCCGTGCCGAAGATGCCCGTCGTGAACGGCGGCACGCCCGCGACCTCGGCGTTGGAGCCGAGGAGGAAGGACCCAACGAGCGCCGTGCCGATAGCGATAGCCGTGGCCGCCGTCGTCTCGAAGCCGACGGCCGTGCCGATGATGATGTTCGTCGCCGGACCCGTGCGAGAGGCCTCGGCGATCTCGCGCACCGGCCGCCAGGAGCCGGACGTGTAGTACTGCGTGATGTAGACGAAGGCGATCCCCGTCGCGATGCCGACCAGGCCGCAGCCGAAGAACCAGTACCAGTCGTCGTCCAGGAGCACCTTCGTGGCGATGAAGAGGCCGACGACCGACAGGATCGAGACGATGTAGTAGCCGTAGTTGAGCGGCGTCATCGCGTTCTGCTCGCCATGCTCCTTGGTGAAGAAGGGCACGGAGGTGAGGCCGATGATCGTCGCGAAGACGCCGAAGGAGCGCAGAACGAGGGGGAACATGATCCAGGCGATGTCGCCGCTGACGGTGTAGATCGCCACGCCGAGGATCATGGCGCCGATGTTCTCCGCCGACATCGACTCGAAGAGGTCGGCGCCACGGCCGGCGCAGTCGCCGACGTTGTCGCCCACCAGGTCGGC
>DATBWN010000106.1:0-5760 GCA_036514755.1 Dehalococcoidia bacterium
CGGGGGCCGAACGGCCCCCGCCAGCGTCTCGCCTCGCCGGGCTGCCTCAGCGCGCGCGAGTGGGGGCCGTTGCGACCCCACTTTCAGGCCAAACGGCCCGCGCCGCCGCCGCTGACTAAGAGGAGAATCGCTGCCGCTGGATCGACAGCACGTATCTACGCGTTCTATGAGGAGGCCTTGTCATGGCTAAGGTAGTTGGCGCATTCAACACGGTTCATAGCCCCTTCTGCTACATGCCGCCGGAGCGATGGAACGACGTGAGGGCGCAAAGGGCCCTGCGCGCCGACGTGCCGATGGAAGACGCGGCGACGGTCAAGGAGAAGGGCGAGCGGATCAAGCGCGGCTTCGAGACGCTGCGCCAGAAGCTGGCGGAGGCGCGGCCGGACGTCATCGTCATCTTCGGGGACGACCAGCTGGAGACCCTGGACTGGAACAACTTCCCGCCCTTCGCCATCTTCGTCGGCCCGGAGTTCGAAGGGGAGCTGTCCGCGGCTGACGCCCGCTTCAACCAGCCGGGCTCGGGCGGCGGCGATGGGCACTCCACTGCCAGGGCGCGCCTCAAGGGCCATCCGGAGTTCGCCACCTCTCTCCTCAGCGGTCTCATGCGGCGCGGCTTCGACCCCGCCTTCTGCATGGACGCGCCGAAGCCGGAGTTCGGCATCGGCCATGCCTTCCTGCGGCCGGCGGAGTCGTTGACCGACATGCAGACGCCCATCGTGCCGGTCCTCGTCAACTGCTTCTTCGCGCCTCAGCCCACGGCGCTGCGCTGCTACCAGCTCGGCAAGGCGGTGCGCGAGGCCATCGAAGCCCACCCGGGCGATCTGCGGGTGGCGGTCATCGGGTCGGGCGGCCTTTGGCACACGCCGGGCACGAAGGACGCCTATCTGGACGAGGCGTTCGACCGGGAGACGCTGCGCTATCTGGAGGCGGGTGATCCCAAGGGCGGCGCCGCCTTCTTCGACGCCTACAAGGTCCCCGCTAACGACGCGAGTCAGGCCGTGGCCGAGCGAGGCCGTCTCAGCACCGGCATGCCGCTCTCCGGCGGGCCGCAGCTCGGTACGCGCGAGTTCTGCAACTGGGTCGCCGCCGCCGCCGTGGTGGACGGTCGGCCGTGGACGGTCGTCGACTATGTCCCGGTCTACTCTTCGCCCTGCGGCATGGCCTTCGCCTACAGCAACGGCGTGTAGCTCGTCACGGGCCTGGACGTCCGGCGTCGCCTTTCGGGACATAGCGCCCCCGCTTTTCGGGAGCATGGGCCGGCAAGGAGGGGCCAAGGGGCCCTTCTTGCCGCGGGCCGATGGCCCTTAGCCTGAGACCGAATACCGGAAATGAGGGGGCTATGCGCGCAATCGACGATCTGAAAACCGAACATGAGCTCATCGGCCGCGTCCTGACCATCCTGGAGGCGGAGGTGGAGAGCATCGACCGCGGCAAGGCGCCGCGGCCGGACATGCTTTCGGACGCCTTGACGTTCATCCGCGGCTTCGCCGACCGCTGTCACCACGGCAAGGAGGAGAGGCACCTCTTTCCCGCCCTCTCTGAGAAAAGCGACGCGCTGCGCTTCGGGCCGGTGAGCGTCATGCTCACGGAGCACGACGAAGGCCGCGGCTACATGGCGGACCTGGAGGCGGCCATCGCCGGCATTCGCGGCGGTAAGCCTGAGGCAACGCAGGCGGCGCGCGGCGCCCTGCAGAGCTACTGCCGAATGCTGCGCAGCCACATCGACAAGGAGGAGAACGTCCTCTTCCGGATCGCCGACGAAGTCCTGTCGGCCGATGAGGCCAGCGGCGTCGCGGCCGGCTTCGACGCCGTCGAGGACGAGATGGGTGCCGACGCCCACTCGCGCTTCCACGACCTGGTCGACAAGATGGAGACCGCCAGGACTTAGGCTGCCGGCCCCCTGAGCTCCAACACCCGTCGCCAGGCGCGCCCCGGCGTGCCTGGTAGCGAAGAACTGCGCCTCCGCCCCACTGCCAGAGAGTACGAATGGCCCTTCAAAGGGGACGGATGGCTCTTCTATGGCTATCATCGAGGGACTGAACATGCGGAGGGAGTCGACGGCGGCCGCCGCCGAACGAGAGTGCGTGTCCCTTCATGAGCATGAGCTGGAGACACGATGAGCAGGGGGAATGACGACACGCAGCCGGCCCCTTGAGGCCCCCCAGACAGACAAGTCCCCCGACGAGCTTTACCAGGAGAGGGAAGCGAGGATCCGCGCTGCCGTCCAGCTGGAGGCGCCGGACCGCGTGCCCGTGGTCCTCGGCGGCACCTACTTCGCGGCGAAGTACTCCGGCCTGCCGTTTTCCACCGCCTACTACGATGCGATCGCCTGGAAAGAGGCGTTCAAGCGCATGATCCTCGACTTCGAGCCGGACGCGTTCTCCTCCGGCATGGCTGCTTCCGGTCCCGCGATGGACGCCCTCGGCGCGCAGCAGACGCGCTGGCCGGGCGGCACCCTCCCGCCCGATGTCGGCCACCAGTTCGTCGAAGGGGAGTACATGAAGGCGGAGGAGTACGACGACTTCCTCTCCGACCCCTCCGACTTCGCCTTGCGGGTCTATCTGCCGCGGACATACGAAGCCCTGAAACCGCTCTCGCAGCTGCCCTCGCCCAGGAGCTGGCTCGGCGGCATAGGAGGGTTCACCGCTACCACACCCCTGTTCGCGACGCCGGACTTCCAGCGGCTCTTCGAGACCCTGGCCAAGGCGGGCAAGGAAGAGGAGAAGGTGCGCCGCGTTGCCTTCACCCTCGCCGACGAGCTAGCCGCCCTGGGCTTCCCGTCCGCCAACCACGGCATGGGCGGCGGCGCGCCGTTCGACGTCATCTCGGACAACCTCAGGGGTATGCGTGGCTCGATGCTCGACATGTACCGCCGGCCGGAGAAACTCCTTGCCGCCTGCGACAAGATCCTCGAGTGGCGCTCGGCGCGCGCCGTCCCTGCCGACCTTGCGCGACGGGGCAACCCCAAGATCGCGATGAGCGCTCTCCACAGGGGCTCGGAGGGCTTCATGTCCCGCAAGCAGTTCGAGACGTTCTACTGGCCCGGCCTGAAGAAGTCGATCCTGGCCACGATCGACCTCGGCTACATCGCCAACCCCTTCTTCGAAGGGCGCTGGGACGACCGGCTCGAATACCTGCTGGAGATCCCTAAGGGCAAGATGATCTGCCGCTTTTCGGAGACGGATATGGCCAAGGCGAAGGCGGTCCTCGGCGATCACTTCTGCCTGATGGGCAACGTCCCCATCGCGTTGCTGCAGATCGGTTCTCCCGCGGAGGTGGAGGAGTACTGTCGAGACCTCATCGCCGTGGCGGGCAAAGGCGGCGGCTTCATCCTGCGGAGCTCCAGCGACTCCATAGATGAGGCCAAGCCGGAGAACGTCAAGGCGTTGGTGGACTCCGTCAAGAAGCACGGCTGGTACTAGTCGCGGGCGGACGATGCCGGGCGTGTGGGCGATGACGAGAGCGAGTACGCAGCTATGACGACCGTAGCCAAGTCCCCGGATCAGCTCCGTGAGGAAAACGAGCGGCGGCTGAGGGAGATCGTCGAGAAGACCGGCAAGACGCCGGCCGAGCTCTACGCGGAGCGGGAGACGAGGATCCGGGACGCCATCGAGCTGCGCCAGCCGGACAGAGCGCCGGTGATCATGGCGGGCAGCTACTTCGCCGCCCGCTACGCCGGCCTGACGGCCTCGTCCGTCTACTACGATCCCGCCGCTTACAAGGAGGCGGTCAAGAAGACGGCCCTGGACTTCGAGCCGGACCTGATCCGCGGCGCCGCCGGCGCCAGCGCCGGCAGCGCCCTCGCGATCCTCGACGCCAAGCAGACCGCCTGGCCGGGCGGCACGCTTCCTCCCGACGTCACGCACCAGTTCATCGAAGGCGAGTACATGAAGGGAGACGAGTACGACCTCTTCCTCGCCGACCCCACCGATTTCACGCTGCGCTACTACCTGCCGCGGACGCTCGGCGCGGCGGCGCCGCTTGCCCAGCTGCCGCCCGTCATGGGCATGGCCGGCTACGGCCTGACCGGGATCATCGAGGTCTTCCTCAGGCCGGAGTTCCGGGAGATGGGTGAGAAGCTGGTGGCGGCGGCGCGGGAGCAGGAGAAGTGGCGCCAGGTGATGAGCACCCTCGAGGAGGAGATGGCCGCCATCGGCTTCCCCCAGCTCCTCGGCGGTGCCGGCGTCGGCGGCTCCCCCTTCGACGCGATCTCCGACTTCTACCGCGGCATGCGCGGCTCCATGCTCGACATGTACCGCCGGCCGGAGAAGCTCCTGGCCGCCTGCGACAAGATCCTCGAGATGAGGCTGGCCAGGGGCGTCCCGGTGGACCCAACGAAGGCGCGCGGCCCGCAGCTGGCGTTCATGCCGCTGCACCGGGGCGCCGAGAGCTTCATGTCCAAGAGCCAGTTCGAGAAGTTCTACTGGCCGAGCCTGAAGAGGACCATCGTCGCCGCCACCGACCTGGGCTACGTCGCCATGCCCTTCTTCGAGGGGCACTTCGGCGACCGCCTCGAGTACCTTCTCGAGCTGCCGAAGGGCAAGGTCGTTTGCCACTTCGAGCACACGGACATGGCCCGGGCGAAGGCGGTGCTGGGCGGCCACCTCTGCATCATGGGCAACGTGCCCTCCTCGATCCTCCAGATCGGTTCTCCGCAAGAGGTGGAGGAGTACTGCAAGAACCTCATCGAGGCCTGCGGCGAAGGCGGCGGCTTCATCCTCACGCACGGCAGCTCCATCGACGAGGCGAAGCCCGCCAACGTCAAGGCGATGGTGGACTCCGTCAAGAAGTACGGTTGGTAGTAGATGGCGGCAAAGCGTGTCCCCTCGGAAACAGGAGCAGGTGACGGATGACTACGACACGAATCGACTCTCCAGCGCGGGTTGACGAAGAGGAGAACAAGCGGCTCAGGGACGCCATCGAGAAGCGGACGGGCAAGTCCCCGGAGCAGCTGCGGGCGGAGAGAGAGAAGCGCATAGCGGACGCCATCGAGCTGAGGGAGCCGGACCGGGTGCCGGTGACCATCGCCGGCGGCTACTTCGCCGCTCGCTACTGCGGCTTGACGGCGTCCGTCGCTTACTACGACCCGGTCACATACAGGCAGGCGCTCAAGAAGACCGCCCTTGACCTCGAGCCGGATTCGGCCCCGGGAGCGGTGGCCAGCGGCGGCAGCGGGCCGGCCCTGGAGATCCTGGACGCGAAGCAGACACGGTGGCCCGGCGGCACTCTCCCTCCCGACGTCACCCATCAGTTCGTCGAGGGGGAGTACATGAAGGAGGACGAGTACGACCTCTTTCTCTCCGACCCCACCGACTTCACCCTGCGCTACTACCTGCCGCGGATCTACGGTGCCCTCGCGCCCCTGGCCCACCTGCCGCCGCTGATGACCGGCGCCGGCGCGGCGATCACGGGGCTCGTCGAGATCTTCACGCGGCCGGAGTTCCGGAAGGTGGCTGACGCCCTCTACAGGGCAGGGCAGGAGCAGGCGAAGTGGCGTGCCGCCATGGCCGGCTTCGAGGATGAGATGGCCTCGCTGGGCTTTCCGACTGCGAGTGGCTTCGGCCGCATGGCCGGCGACCCCCCTTCATCGCCGCAGCAGACGATCTTCGACATCTCGCCCGGCGGTCTCGGCCGCGGCGTCGGCGGCGCCCCCTTCGACGCGGTCTCCGACTTCTACCGCGGCATGCGCGGCTCCATGCTCGACATGTTCCGGCGGCCGGAGAAGCTCCTCGCCGCCTGCGACAAGATCATGGAGCTGCG
>DATBWN010000107.1:0-8728 GCA_036514755.1 Dehalococcoidia bacterium
AGGTCGCGCACGTGGATCGCCGTCTCGAGCTCCGCGAGAGGCGTTATGTCGACCTCGATGCGCGCCGGGATGTCCAGCGGCAGCGCCTCGACGTGCAGCGCCTCGATGCCGCTCACCAGGACGCCGCTGTAGGTCTCCACCGCCTCCGAGCGGCCGACGACGACCAGGGGCACGTCGGCGCGCATCTTCTCGCGCAGCGAGACCTGGTAGAAGTCGGCGTGCAATGGGCTGCTGGTCAGCGCGTGGCGCTGTATGTGGTGCACCACGACCGGCCGGGCACCGCGCTCGCCCGCCACCTTGACGTCGATGACCTCGTTGGCGGCGGCGGCGCGCAGCGTCTTCTCCAGCTCCTCCATGCTCACCTGCACGGCGACGGAGCTGAGGCCGTGGCCGTAGATGTTCGCCGGCAGCACGCCGGCGCGGCGCAACTGCTTAACCTTCTTGCCTGCCACCTGGCGCGGCTCAACGGAGAGCTCTTTGCGAGCCATGGTCTACCTCCGGGTCAATCGATTCAGCGATGGGAGCGGCCGAAGACCGCCTGCGCCAGGCGCCTGGCGACGAAGTAGCCGGCGCCGAAGGCGAAGGCCGCCGGCAGAGTCAGGAAAGCGTGGACGTTGCCGCTGACCCGCGGCGCCAGGAGGATGAACACGCGGCTCTCCTCCACCTTCACGTAGTCGCCGGCGACGACGCCCGCCGCGCTCTCCTTCAGCTCCGCCGTCGAGGCGTTGACGATGCCCAAGCCGGAGTTCGTGGCCGTCACCGTCTCCGCCGTCAGCCGCTGCACGGCCGACTGCTCGACGTGCGCCGAGGCGGCGTTCAGGCTGCGCACGGCGCTGCGCCCCACGTTCACCTGGGCCACCTCGTACTCGTGCGCGAAAGCGTCTTCTGGCATCGTCCGAGAAGCTAACCTAACAGAGGCCCCCCGCGAGGGTCAAGGCGAGGCGTTCGCCGTGAGCAACTCGCCGGACGGACGGACGCGATAGATCGTCAGGCCGGGGTTGCTGTAGGCGACCTCCAGCGCCCCGCCGAGGCCCGCCTCGAGCTTGCGCAGGCCGGCCGCCGGGTAGTAGAGGCGCTCCACCCGGCCGACGATGACGTACTCGACGCCGTACTGGCGCAGGAAGCGCAGCGCCTGGCCCACCTGCGGGTCGGCGTAGAAGGCGTCCACCTCCGCGGCGCGCCTTTCGACCATGAACGCTAGCTCGCCGCGCTGCTGCGTCTGGTGCCAGTCCCAGCCCAGCACCGTCGGCAGGCCGGTGTAGATGGAGAAGCGGCCGCCCCAGCGATACAAAGGCGTCCGCCCCTCGACGATCGCCGGCGTGCCCTCGACGTTGCGGCGCAGCCACTGGATGCCCTCGTAGTCATAGGAGAGGTCGATCGTCCCCTTCTCGTCGGTGTAGACCGCGGTCTGCATGTAGGCCATGCCGTCCAGCGTCCGCGGCAGGTCGGCGAAGCGGTCGTCGAGGCGGGCCGGCGTCGCCGCCAGGGGATAGATCAGCGCCGCCAGCAGCAGCGCGGCCAGCGCCATCGACCCGCCGTAGGCCGCCAGGCGCGGCAGCGGCCCTGCCTGCCGGCCAGGCAGGCGCAGAGCCGTCCCGAAGGCGGGCGTCCAGACGACGAACAGGAGCTGCCAGGCGGCGAAGGCGGCGGCGAGGGCGAAGACGACCCAGGTGTGGAGGTAGAACTTGAACACCGTGTTCATGCGCACGATGTCGCCGTTGATCGTAACGACGTCCACGGCGGCGCTCAGCCCCAGCCCGAGGCCGACCAGCGTCAGCACGAAGAGCCGCAAGCCGCCGTCGGGCCGGGCCAGGCGCGCCTCGCGCAGCGCCAGGTAGAGGACGAGGGCGGCGACGGGCAGCAGGGCGCCGACCAGCCCCTGGCCGGCAAAGACCAGGGCGACCTCCACCAGCGCTAGAACGCTGATGACGCCGAGCGCAACGACCAGCCAGCGCCGGTCGCGGGCGCCGCGGCCGGCCGCACGGCGGGCCAAGGGCGAGGCGCGCGCCGCCCGCAACGCCAGGTAGAGCAGCCAGGCGCCGATGAGCGCGACGAGGACGCCGAAGTGCGCCAGGTACTGGCGCACCGGCGTCGTCTCCGACGAGGCGTGGAGGCCGGAGACCGGCGTCATGTAGCCGTCGATGAACGGCGCGTAGAGGAGGAGAGAGAGCCCGATGAGCAGCGCCCCCTTCGCGACGAGGCGCGTCGCCGTCGCGGCGAAGCCGCCCGCCGCGCTTCGTTCGCCGATGAAGAGCGCGGCGAGGGCGACGAGCAGGAAGGGCGGGTAGTCCCAGGAGTTCAGCCAGCGCAGGCTGCCCACGACCAGCCCCAGCAGGCAGACGACGGCCCACTGGCGCCGGTCGGCGCCGCTGCCCAGGGCCAGCGCCAGGCTGAGGCCGATGGCCAGCACCTCAAAGGGGATGGCCATCATGTGCGCGTGCAGGTCGGCGAAGAGGAAGCTGAAGAACGGGAACTCGGTGATGCTAATCGAGGGCGGCAGCATGCGGCTGGAGCGCCAGTAGTCGAACGGCCGCAGGTCGGCGCCGTGGGCGAGCGCCTGCCAGAGGCCGCCGGCGCTGTTCACCACGGCGTCGAGGAGGGGCACCGGCGTCGAGAGGCGCCAGGCGCTGACGGCGGCGAGGCGCTCGGCCAGCTGGTCGACGGCGTCCAGGTTGCCGGCGACGGCGACGAAGACGGCGCCCAGCAGCCCGGCGGCGTACGGGCTCCAGGCAGCGATCGGCCGCGGGCCGGGACGGCGCCGCAGGACGTTTCTCGCCGCGGCCGCGAGGTTAAAGCTCACGCTGAAGGCGCCGGCAACGGTCAGGGCGAAGAAGGTGGGCACGGCGAGGTTGAAGGCGACCTCGGGCGGGATCGTCGTCAGCTTCGAGAGCGTCGCGGTCAGGAAGTGGCCCAGGTAGTAGTAGTTGATGTAGCCGCCGGCGAACCAGGGGTCGTAGGGCGGCAGGGTCGTACTGCGCGTCACCGCCGTCAGGTAGGCGAGGTCCATCGGCTTCTCGCCGCCGCGATACGGGTGCCAGAGGTCCGGGTTCTCCAGGCGCAGCTCGCGGAAGAGGAAGAAGGCGAGGATGAACAGCGCCTCCGAGACGAGCACGAGGCGCCAGTTGGCGCGCAGGAAGCCCGCCAGCTCGTGGCGAGCCGACGAAGCGACCGCTGCGCCGATCCCGAAGAGGATCAGGAGCGTCACGAGGATCGACGTCTGGTCGAAGTGGACGAGCTTCAGGCTTGCGAGCAGCCAGACGGGGTAGCCGAGGAGGAGCAGGCCCAGCGGCTTCGCCAGCAGGTAGCCTCTGTCCGGCAGGCGTCGCAGGAGGACGAGCGCGGCCGGCGTCAGGGCCAGCGCCGCCGCCTCCAGCGCGAGGAGCCAGAGCAGCGTCGGGTAGGAGCGGGCGAGGCCGCTATCGCTGAAGACCGACGACCAGGCGCCGCCCCGGCGCTGCGTCTCCAGGTCGTCGGCCGAGAGGAGAAGCCCGTTGCGGTCCGCCTGCTTCGGGGTCAGTGCGGCCTCGGCGAACGGCCCCTGGCCGAGCAGCGTCTCCAGCTCGCCGCGCGAGAAGAGCGGCGTCCTTTCGAAGATGAGGACGCGCGGGTGGTCGTAGGAGCTCCAGGACTCCTCCGTGCCGTCGTCAGCGAGCTCGACGCCGAGGACGCTCGGGTAGGACGTGAAGCTGCGCACCAGGCGGAAGCCCAGGCGCTCGTCGAGGAGGAGCTCATAGTAGCGGGAGGTCACGGGGTAGGTGACCTGATTGCGCGGTATCGAGGTCAGCAGGCGGTTGCTGCTGATGACCAGGTAGTCGGCGTCCGCCAGCGCGTCCAGGAGATTGCGCACCTTGGCGGGCGTGTCCGCGTCGTAGAGCGGCAGGTCGATGATCTGGTAGCGACCGCCGGCGTTGCGCGGTATCTGGTCGTCCCAGTGCTCCACGGCGATGGTGCGGCCGGCCGGGATGACGGCCTCGATCCAGCCGTCGGCCTCCAGGCGCGTCACCGGCCGCGAGTAGACGCTGAGGTAGGCGAGGCCCGCCAGCGCTGAGAGGACGAGAACGACGCCGACGGCGCTGTAGCCGAAGGCCGCCAGAGCGGGCAGGCGCAGGCGCCGGCAGAGGGCGCCGACGTCGCGCACCACGTCGACGAGGGCGCCGCCGGCCAGCACGGCGAGCGCCGGGTAGAGCGGCAGGAAGTAGCGCAGGTAGAGGGAGAACTGCCGCCCCATGAAGCCGAAGTAGACGAGGACGAAGGCGACGGGCAGGAGCCAACGCCCATCGCGATGGCGGGCGAGGCGGTAGGCGCCGTAGAGGAGCGCCAGCCAGCCGGCGACGCCGAAGGCCGGCCCCATGCCCCAGCCGATCATCGCCCGCAGGGGGTAGAGGTAGCTCTCGCGGCCGATCCACTGCACCGAGGGCGGGAAGGCGGCCTCGCCGCCCAGGAGGCGCCGCTGCTGCTGTTGGTCGTCCAGCCAGCGGTCGTTGAGGCCCAGCCCGAGGTTCGAAAGCGAAGGCGCGTCGAAGGCGTAGGGCTGGGCGACGCGGAAGGCGAGAAGCGCCACGAGGGCGGCGAGCACGAGCACGAGCGCCGGCCGGCGCAGCGCCGCCAGCGCGATGGCGTCTCGCTGCGCCGTGAGCGCTCGCAGCGCCGGCCAGGCCTGCTGCCCCGCCGCCAGCAGAACGACGGGCGCGACGACGAGCGCCGTCACCTTGCACGCCGCGCCGAGGCCCAGCGCCAGCCCGGCGAGCGCGTAGTCGGTCGGTCGGCCCTCCTGGGCGACGCGGACGGCGAAGTAGAGCAGCGCCGTCATGAAGAACGTCAGGAAGGGGTCGACGACGAAGAAGTGGGCCTGCTGGACGGCCAGCGGCGCCGTCGCCAGCAGGAAGGCGCCGGCGAGGCCCGCTGTCGCGCCGAAGAGCCGCCGCGCCGTCAGAAAGACGAGCAGCACGGCGCCGGCCGAGAGCAGCGCCGACAGGTAACGCCCGACGATGACCAGCCCGTCGTAGTCGTCCGCGCCGGCGAGGGCGGCCGTCGCCTTCGTGAGGAAGAGGGGCAGCGTGCCGTAGACGAAGGAGCCGCCGCCGGGCCGGTTGTAGGGATTGAGCGGCGAGGCGTCGCTGTAGAAGTACTCGCCCAGGCTGGAAGGCAGATCGACGTCGTTCGCGACGATGGTCAGGTGGCGCTCGTCCGGGTGGAGGTGGGCGTCCTCGTCCCAGTCGACGTTGTAGAGGCGCGCCGCCAGCGCCAGGAGGACGATGAGCGCCGCCGCCAGCCAAACAAAAGCGCCGAGCATCGCCTCGCTCGGCGCCGCAGCGCCCGCCGGCTGGCTCGCCGCCTCGGCGGGGCTGAGGCCGGCGCTCTGCCGCCGCCAGCGGATCCGCAGTCCAGCCATTATGCTGCCGCCCGAGCCCACGCAGAGCCGCGCCCGTTCAACTATATCAGGGCTGGCCCGGCGGGCCCAGGACGGACTGCCGATAGCGCAGCCACGCTCGAAGCTCAGCAGCCGGCCGCGCTCCGCGCGCTCGCGCGCAGCCTCCCGCCAGTAGACGAACTCCGCCACGTCCACCGAGGGGGCGCGCGCCTTCAACGCCGCCGGCTCCTGAACCCAGTCGAAGTAGCGGTCGACGTTGAAGACGCCGATCGCCAGCGCCAGCGCCACGGCGCCCGCCGCCGCCGCGCGCCGCCAGCGGACGCCGCGCGCCAGCGACAGCAACGTCTCGATGCCCAGCCCGACGAAGAGGAACATGAAAGGCGCCGCTATCAGCCCCCGCGACCCGTCCGGCGTGCCGATCGAGAAGACCTGCGTGATGAACAGCGGCACCAGGAGGAACGGCCACCAGTAGGCGTAGCGGCGCCAGTAGTAGACGCCGGCGCCCAGGCCGATCCAGTACAGCACGCCCGTCGTCCGGTCCAGGAAAGCCCAGTCCTTCGGGTGATGCCTGGCCCAGAGGCCGCGGTTGACCACGGCGCTGTCAAGCAAGAGGAAGCCCCGCAGCATGCGCTGCGTCTGGTGGAGGATGATCTCCGCCTTGCTCTCGTCGCCCAGGTACTCGCCCTCGACGCTGAAGATGGAGATGGTGCGCGGCCGCGTGTTCGCGTAGTCCCAGCGCTCCAGCTGCGTCTTGAGCTGCGGCGCCACCAGCAGCAGCGCCACGACGCCGCTGAGCGCGAAGCCCCGCAGCAGCGTCAGGGCGCCCGTCTGTCCTGAGCCGGGTCGAAGGGCCTCGCGCAGGAGGACGGCGACTACGAAGCAGACGGCGACGGTCGGCGCCAGCGTCCGCCCCGCGAAGTAGCCGTAGGCGCCGAAGGCCACCGCCGCGCCCAGCAGCGCGAACAGCCGCGGGTCGCCCTTCGCCAGCGCCAAGTCGAGCAGGTACGCGGTCAGGACCGACGCCAGCACGGCGCTCATCGCCACCCAGGGCGTGCGCGAGAAGTGGAGGAACCAGAGGCTCGTCGCCAGGAGGAAGAGGGCGAGGAGCGACGGCAGCGGCGCCAGCCGGCGGCGCGCCAGCGGGTAGAACAGCGCCAGCGACGCCAGGCTGAGGACGACGCCGTACATGCGCGCGCCAGCCACCGCATCGCCGAAGACCTCGACGGAGGCCGCCTTCAGGTACACGTTGAGGTTCGGCGCCTGGTTCCAGTCGAGGCCGAAGAAGCCGTCGGCCGTCCCCGCCAGCACGCGATAGGCGTTCTGCAGGTCGTCCAGCTCGTCGGCGGTGAGGTTGGCCGGCCGCGTCCCGAGGTCGACGAGGCGCAGGGCGGCGGCGACGGCCAGTATGGCCGCGAGCGCGAGCCACGCCCAGCGCTCGCGCAAGAAGGCTGACATACGGGCCGGCTGCTGCGGGCCACGCGCGGCCACGCCTTGAGGCGTAGCTGCGGGATTCATCCCGCAGTCACCTTAGTCACCCAGATACGTGCAGCCGGTTGCGGACCGAACCAACACGCGGCAGCCCTATGCCTGCCCTGAGCCCGCCGAAGGGCCGCCGCGCTGGCGGCTTACCAGCCCTTGCTCGCGATAAGGGCCGTCAGGTCGGCGAGGCGGCAGGCGTAGCCCCACTCGTTGTCGTACCAGGACGCCACCTTCACCAGGTCGCCGTCGACGACGTTGGTCGAGAGCGCGTCGACGATGGAGGAGTGCTCGTTCCCCTTCATGTCCATGGAGACGACGGGGTCATCGACGACGTCGAGGATGCCCTTCATGCGCTCCTTCGACCAGTGGCGCAAGACGGAGTTGACCTCGTCGCGGTTCGTCTTCTTGCCGACGAGGGCGACGACCTCGACGATGGACACGGTGGGCGTCGGCACGCGGTAGGCGAGGCCGTCCAGGATGCCGTCCACCTCCGGTATGACGAGCCGCAGCGCCCGCGCCGCGCCCGTGGAGGTCGGCACGATGTTCATGGCGCCGGCGCGCGCCTCGCGCAGGTCCTTGGGACCGGCCTTGTCGAGGATCTGCTGCGAGTTGGTATAGGCGTGGATGGTCGTCATCTGGCCCTTGAGCATGCCGAACTCCTCCACCAGGACCTTGACGGGCGGCGCCAGGCCGTTGGTGGTGCAGGAGGCGTTGGAGATGACGTGGTGGCGCGCCGGGTCGTACCTCTCGTCGTTGACGCCGAGGACGATGGTCACGTCCTCGTTCTTCGCCGGGGCGCTGATGATCACCTTCTTCACGGAGTCGTGGCGGTGGGCGACGGCCTGCGTCGCGTCCGTGAAGAAGCCCGTGGACTCGAGGACGATGTCGACACCCGCCTCGCCCCAGGGGATCTTCGCCGGGTCGCGTTCGGCGAAGACGCGGATCGTCTGGCCGTCGATGGCGATGCCGCCGTCGACGACGCGCACGTCGCCCGCGAAGCGGCCGTAGTTGCTGTCGTACTTCAACAGGTGGGCGTTCGTCTCCACGTCCACGAGGTCGTTCAGAGCGACCACCTGCAGCTCCCGCGGGTGGCGCTCGCGGATCGTCCTCAGGACCTGGCGGCCGATGCGGCCGAAGCCATTGATGCCAACGCGTGTTGCCATGGGGATGCTCTCCTTTCAGCTCGCCCCGCAGGGGCGACTTCATTGTAGGAAGCGGCGACCGTTGCTGCTATAGCGGCGACGTTAAAAGACGGTTCGGGGAAGCGGGACCACGCGCTACCGGTATTTTCGGCAGGGGGCGTCCAATTGATGAGGCGGGCATCGTCTTGCTATCATCCATCACGAAGGGTCCAGCGCAGATAGATGACGAATTCGGCGGTTCTTGTCCTCAACCAGAACTATGAGCCGCTAAACGTGTGCAACACGCGCCGCGCCTTCGTCCTCGTCGACCGCGGCAAGGCGGAGATCCTCGAGCACGCGGAAGGCTTCATCCGCAGCGCCATCCACGCCTTCCCCAAGCCCTCCGTCATCCGCCTCATCTACATGATCCGCCGGCCCAGGCCCCAGATGCGCCTGACGCGCCGCGAAGTCTTCGTCCGCGACCACTACACCTGCCAGTACTGCGGCAAGCAGACGCGTGACCTGACCATCGACCACGTCGTGCCGCGGCATCGCGGCGGGCGCCACACCTGGGACAACCTGGTTTCCGCCTGCCGCCACTGCAACCACAAGAAGGCGGGCCGGACGCCGCAGGAGGCGCACATGACGCTGCTCAAGGAGCCGCGGCGGCCGCCGTCGTCGTCCTACTACGTCTTCTACCACTACCTGGAGGCGCAGGAGGACTGGCGCAAGTTCATCCCCGGCTGGGAGCACTACG
>DATBWN010000108.1:0-2329 GCA_036514755.1 Dehalococcoidia bacterium
CCCGTCCGCGCACTTGTAGACGACTCGTAAGGGCATGAGTACCTCCCACCGTGAGCGACGTTGCCGCGCAGTCTATCTCAGCCCTGGCGCATCGTAAATGGCCGGCACCGACCTCACCCACGTTGTTCTAGGCGGCGGGCAGCGCCAAACTCAGCCCCTCTCCCTGCAGGGAGAGGGGCGCGCGGCAGCGGGGGTGAGGTCGTACAATCTCCGCGAGATGCCCAACGCCATCCCGCCCGCCGCCGTCCGCGACCTCCGGCGCGCCCTCGCGCGCGACCGCGTCCTCAGCGCCCCCGAAGACCTCCTCGTCTTCGAGTACGACGGCACCATCGAGCGCGGCCAGCCCCAGGTCGTCGTCTTCCCCGATACCACGGCGGAAGTCGCCGCCGCCGTCGTGATCGCCAACCGCTACGACCTGCCCATCGTCCCCCGCGGCGCCGGCACCGGCCTCTCCGGCGGCGCCGTCGCCGCCGTCGGCGGCGTCATCGTCGCCCTCACGCGCATGCGGCGCATCCTCGAGGTCGACGTCGCTAACCGCACGGCGCTCGTCGAGCCCGGCGTCGTCAACCTCGACCTGTCGAAGGCCGTCGCCCCGCACGGCCTCTACTACGCGCCCGACCCCTCCAGCCAGCGCGCCTGCACGATCGGCGGCAACGTCGCTGAGAACGCCGGCGGGCCTCACTGCCTGGCCTACGGCGTCACCACCAACCACGTCCTCGGCCTCGAGCTCGTCCTCGCCGACGGCGAGGTCGTCTGGACCGGCGGCGTCGCCCGCGATCTGCCCGGCTACGACCTCACCGGCGTCGTCGTCGGCTCCGAGGGCACGCTCTGCATCGTCACCAAGGCCCTCGTCCGCCTGCTGCGCGTGCCCGAGGCTACGCGCACGCTCCTCGCCATCTTCGACTCCATCGACCAGGCGACGGCCGCCGTCTCCGCCGTCATCGCCGCCGGGCTGGTGCCCGCCGCCCTCGAGATGATGGACGACGTCACGCTGCGAGCGCTGGCCGCCCTCAACATGGGCTACCCGCAAGAGGCGGGGGCTGTGCTGCTGATCGAGGTCGAGGGCCTTACAGAAGCCGCAGAGGCGGACGCGGCGAGGGCCCGCGCCGTCTGCCAGGGGGCCGGCGCCCGCGAGATCCGCGAGGCCTCCGATCCCGCCGACCGCGAGCGTCTCTGGGCGGGACGCAAGGGCGCGATCGGCGCTTTCGGCCAGATCGCTCCCAACTACTACGTGCTGGACGGCGTCGTCCCCCGCACGAAGCTGCCAGCGGTGATGCGCGGCGTCGCTGCGGTCGGCGAGCGCTTCGGCTTCCCCATCGCCAACGTCTTCCACGCCGGCGACGGCAACCTCCACCCCTGCATCCTCTTCGACGAGCGCCGCCCGGGCGAGACCGCGCGCGTCCTCGACGCCGGCGAGGCGATCATGCGCCTCTGCGTCGAGGCCGGCGGCTCGATCACCGGCGAGCACGGCGTCGGCCTCGAGAAGCGCGACTTCCTCCCCTGGATCTTCAGCGAGGCCGACCTCGCGGCGATGGCGAAGCTGAAGGCTGCCTTCGGCGCCGGGGAGCGTTTCAACCCCTGCAAGGCCTTCCCTACGATCAAGGGCTGCGGCGAGGTCCGCTCGAAGCTCATCCAGGCCCTGGGGCCGGACGCCTACGTCTGATGCCGCCTAGAGCCCAAGCGGGAGTGCAGAGGGCGCAGCGCCCCTGCTCGGGGAGTCTGAGGGGTAGTCCCCTCAGGAACCGCCTTCTTGCGGGCGGAGCAGACAAGGCCCGGCGCCCGGCGCAGGGCCGCTGGATGCGCAGCCCGAAGCCGCAGCAGCGCGTCGCGCCATGACCGACCTCGTCGCCCTCGCCGAGGCGTTGCGCTCCCGCCTGCCCGCCGACGCCCTCTCCTTCGACCCCGACGCCCGCTACGCCGTCGACGGCCTGCGGCCCGCCTTCGTAGTCTCGCCTTCAGCCCCCGAAGATGTGGCCACCGTCCTCGCGATCGCCCAGGAATCAGGCGCCGCCGTCGTGCCCTTCGGCGCCGGCACGCAGATGGCCCTCGGCATGCCGCCCGAGCGCTACGACCTCGCCCTCGACCTGCGCCGCCTCGACCGCGTCATCGAGTACGAGCCGGCCGACCTAACCGTAACCGTCGAAGCCGGTATACGCCTCGACGAGCTGCAGCGCCGCCTCGGCGAGCACGGCCAGTGGCTGCCCCTCGATCTTCCTCACGTCACGGTCGGCGGCCTCCTGGCGACGAACGCCAGCGGCCCCGCCCGCCACGCCCACGGCACGGCCCGCGACCTCGTCATCGGCATGACCGTCGTATTGGCAGACGGCTC
>DATBWN010000109.1:0-9853 GCA_036514755.1 Dehalococcoidia bacterium
TGGTGGGCCCTCTGGGATTCGAACCCAGGACCGACGGATTAAAAGTCCGCTGCTCTGCCGGGCTGAGCTAAGGGCCCAACCGATTATCGCGTTCGCAGCTTTGCCGTGTCCAGAAACGTGCGCGGCGTGCCTAGGTCTCTACCAGCGGCAGGCCTTCCCGGCAGAGAGGGCAGTCCTCCGCCGCGTAGCTCTCGATGGCCATGCGATGGCAGGCGTAGAACGGTACGCCAAAGTCGACGGCGCCGTCCGTCCGGTCGATGAGGAAGCCGACGCCCACGACCCTGGCTCTCGCTTTCTGGAGCAACGCAAGCACCTGACGCACACTGCCGCCCGTAGTCAGCACGTCGTCGACGACGAGTACAGGCTCGCCGGGCTCCACCTTGAAGCCGCGGTCGAAGACAAGCCGGCCGCCCTCACCCCTTTCGGCGAAGATGGCGCGCAGGCCGAGGTGGCGGGCCGTCTCGTGGGCGAGGATGACGCCGCCCATCGCCGGCCCAACGACCGTCCTCGCCCCCGCGGAGCGAAAGTGGTCCGCGATCATCCCGCACAGGGCCGCCGCCGCCGCCGGGTCCTCCATGATGCGGAACTTCTCGATGTAAACGCCGGAGTGGCGGCCGGACGTCAGGCGGAAGTGCCCCTCCAGGACGGCGCCGGTAGCGCGCAGGAGAGCTTCGACGTCGACGGCGGGCACCGGGCGCTAGGGCAGCGGCAGGGAGACGAAGCCGAGCCTGATGCTGTGGTTGCCTACGCCCCCCAGGTCGCTCAGCGGCCAGTAAGAGAACATCGCCCGGCCGATGATGTTCTCCTCCGGCACGAAGCCCCAGGAGCGCGAGTCGGAGCTGTTCGTCCGGTTGTCGCCCAGGACGAAGTAGCTCCCCGGCGGCACGGTCTCCGGCCCGTAGTTGGAGTGCGACTCGCCGGTGATGTACGGCTCGCTGAGCAGCACGCCGTTCACGTACACGGCGCCGCTGACGATCTCCACGCGGTCGCCTGGCCGGCCGATGACGCGCTTGATGAAGTCGCGGTCCGGGTCGCGCGGGAAGCGGAAGACGACGACGTCGCCGCGCTGCGGACCGTGGAAGACGAAGCGCTCCTGCTCGTCGCCGCTGTCGATGAAGGGCAGGAATCTCGAGAGCGTGTCCAGGTTGAGCTTGAGGTAGACGGCCTTGTTGACCAGCAGATACTGCCCGTCGTGCAGGCCCGGCTCCATGCTGGAGCCCTCCACGCGAAAGTTCTGCGCCAGCGCCCGCACGGCGAAGAAGATGATGACGGCGAGGACCAGCGTCTCCGCCAGCTCGATGCCGAGGCTGCGCAGCCGCTGCCACGTGTGCGACTGGCCGGACGCCTGCTCGGGCTCGCCCTCCAGGTCAAAGCTACGGTCGGTGGCGCCGACGCGCACAGGCGCCGACAGCGAAGTGGGCAGGCGACTCGACTCGCCCGGGCGGGACTCATCTTCGGGCGGAAGCGAGTCAGAAGGAATGAAAACCATACTGTCTGCGTTCGATTGTAGCATCGATGCTTGAGGCGCTGCCTAGGCGGCCTTCTCGACGAACCTGGGGTAGGAGCCGAAGAGGCGAACGTAGTGCGCCCGCTCCCGCACGGCGGTCAGCGCCTCGGCGACGACGGCGTCCTGTCGGTGGCCCTGGAAGTCGATGAGGAAGACGTATATGCCCAGCTCCTCGCGCGACGGGCGCGACTCGATGCGCGTGAGGTTGATGCCGCGGTCGGACAGCTCGCGCAGGACGGCGATGAGCGTTCCCGGCCGGTCGTGCGCCGTTGTGAAGGCGATCGACGTCTTGTCATCGCCCGTGGGCGGCGCGTCCGCGTGGCCGAGGACGACGAAGCGCGTCTTGTTCTGGGCGACGTCCTGGATGCCTTCGGCGAGGATGGCGCCTTTGGCGAGCTCGGCGGCGCGGCGCGTGCCGATGGCGGCGGCGCCGGGCGTGCGTACCGCCGCCTCGACGGCGGCGGCCGTCGAGAGCGCAGCCTCCAGGCGGGCGTTCGGCAGGCGGCGCTCCAGGAAGGCGCGACACTGGGCGAGGGCGGACGGATGTGACATAACGACGACGATGTCTTCGATGCGCGCGCCCGGCGCGGCGATGAGCAGCTGCTCCACCGGCAGCACCAGCTCCGCGCAGATGAAGGCGTCCTCTGCTTGGAGGAGCGCGTCCAGAGTCTCGTTGATGGCGCCGTCCAGGCTGTTCTCGATGGGGACGACGCCGGCGTCGATGCTGCCGGCGTTGACGGCGTTCACGACGGCGCTGTGCGAGGGCAGGGGAACAAGCTTGGCCGTGGGGTCGTAGGCGAGGACGGCCTGCTCGCCGAAGGTGCCCGGCGGCCCGAGATAGCCGTAGCTACGTCCTGAGCCTGTCGAAGGGCTACGTCCTGAGCCTGTCGAAGGGCTGCGTCCTGAGCCTGTCGAAGGGCGCCTGGCCACCGCTCAGAGAGTGGAGGCGGTGAGGGCGGTGCGCAGCGCCTCCTCCGTCTCGATGTTCGTCACGGCGACGAGGACGTCGTCGGCGTGGATCCTCGTGTCCGGCGTCGGCAGGCGAGGCGTCCCCTCCGCGTCGATGACGAGGCAAAGGAGGGAGCCCTGAGGCAGCAGAAGGTCACGCACCTGGCGGCCGACGATGAGCCCCCCTTGAGGGACGCGTACCTCGACGATCTCCAGGCCGCGGCCGCGCAGCGTGAGCAGGGGAATGAGGCCCTGCCAGGGCAGCTCCTGCTCGATGTGGGCGAGGATGAGGTTCGTCGCCGAGACCGTGGCGTCGATGCCGAGCTTGCTGAAGAGCTCCTCGTTTTGGGGGTTGTTGATGCGGGCGACGGCGCGCGGCACAGCGAACTTCGCCTTCGCGATCTGGCAGAAGGTGAGATTGTCGTCGTCGTCGCCCGTCGCGGCCACGATGAGGTCGGCGCGCTCCATGCCGGCGCGCTCCATCGTCGCCGCGTCGCAGGCGTCGCCCTGCATGATGACCTCCGAGCCCAGCTCCTGGCTGACGAAGTCGACGCGGGCGGGGTCGAGCTCGATGAGCAGGACCTCGTGGTCCGCCACCAGGGCGCGGGCGAGGTGGTAGCCGACCTTGCCGGCGCCGGCGACGACGATGAACACCTACTCCTCCTCCCGCTCGATGGACTCGCGCAGGAGCTGCGCCTCGATCTTCGTTGGATTGATGGTGCGCAGGCCCAGGTCTCGGTAGACGGCCTCACGGATCGGGTCGAAGATGACGCTGCCGACGCGACGGATCTGAAAGACGTGCCTGGCGATCTGGGCCGCCATGGCGTTGCGGTTGTCGCCGCGCGTAGCGGCTATGAACGCGTCGGCGTGCTCGGCGCCGGCGCGGCGCAGCGTTTCCTGGTCCGTGCCGTCGCCGAGAATCTTGCGGCCGCGGAAGCCCGCCGGCAGGTGGTCGAAGGCGTACTTGTCCAGGTCGAGGATGGCGATGCTGTGTCCGTCCGCCTCGAGCATCACAGCAAGCTCGGCCCCCAGGCGGCCGCAGCCCATGATGAGGATGTCCATGTCAGTCCGCCGGCATGCGCAGGAGGATGATCTCGCAGCGGGCCGTCTTCAGGACGTGCTCCGCCACGCGGCCAAGCTCGAACTCGCCGTAGGGGCGCCGGAAGGGCACCGCGAGGATGATGGCGTCTGCCTGGCGCTCCGTCGCCTCGTCGACGATGGCGTGGCCGGCGTCGCGCGCCTGCAGGAGGTCGCCCTCTACCTCGAAGTCCTGGCGCCGCGCCGCCATCTCTGCCTGCGTGAGGATTTCCTCTCCCCGCTGCGCCTCCGTCGTCAGCTCGGCGTCCAAGGGCAGCGCCCGCCGCACCTCGATGACGTGGACGACGTGCACCTTGCCGCGCGTGCGCTTGGCGACGGTGCAGGCGAACTCGACGGCCAAAAGACTCGCCTCCGAGCCGTTTACCGGCACCAGGATCGACTTGAAGGCCAGGGGAGGCTCTTTGCTCTTGACTCGCTCGTGACGGCCGATAAACACGCCGGCTCACCCGCGAAAAGCGCTGTCAGCTTTTCAACTTACGCATTATTATCGACCTCTAGGATAGCGGCAACCCTGCTTAACCGCGAGCTTAACCTGACGTCAGTCCCGCCTCGCGCCGATAGGAGGCACGCTGCTGCGGCCCCTCCCAGACCTCGATGGTCACGGCGCGGACGTTGTCGGCGCGCCGCTCGCGCAGCGTTTGCAAAACGCGCTCGCAGAACCACTCGGCCAGGCGCTCCGCCGTCGTGTTGTCGATGGGCAGGGCGATTACGTCCTGCCTTGGCAGCACGTAGTCGATGCCGTCCGGCGTGCGCACGTTCCAGGCCGCCTCCGTGGCGTCGATGGCGAGGACGCGGCTGTCGCGCTGAAGGAGGAAGCGGTGATCCACCTCCTTGCAGATGCCGCGCAGGATCGCCTTCACCTCGCCGAAGTCGATGACCCAGGCGTTCGTGTCCAGCGTGCCGTCGACCTGGGCGGCGACGGCGTAGTCGTGGCCGTGCAGCGGCTCGCTGCGGCCGCCGTAGGTCGCGAAGTGAGCCGCGGCGAACCCCACCCCTTCGACGCGCACCTGAAACAGCTCACTCATCGCGGGCTCTGCTCACGCAGCAGGCCGGCCTGTCTCAGCGCCTTCTCCAACGCTGTGGCGCCCAAGGGCGCCCGCGCGAGCTCTCGCTCTCCCAGCAGGAGGACCGGTATCGCCTCGCCGTAGCGCTGCGCCAGCGCCTCGTCCCTGTCGATGTCGATCGTATCAAAGGCGACGCCGAGGCGCGTCAGGTCGCGCGCCGTGTCCTCGCAGAGGCCGCAGTCCTCGCGGCTCAGGAGCTTGAGACGAGATATCTGAGTCATGGGAGGCAGTTGAGAACACAAGTTGCGTTCGCGGTGAGCTTGTCGAACCACGATTCCTGATTTGGCCGATCGTCCTTCGACAGGCTCAGGACGAACGTCGAAACAGGCGTCACCTCAGGAACCGGCCCGCAGGCGCCGGCGCCGCTCGGCGCGGGAGACGCCGCGACGCGCGGGCGCGCGCGCTCCTCCCGTCTGCTCGGGTCCCGGCTCCGGCTCGCGGCGAAGGAGGAAGTAGAGGAGGACGGGTATGGCGACAGCGAGGACGAGGATCGAAACGAGCTGGGGCGTGCTCAGCCCCAGCAGAGGCTCCTTGCTGTCGAGTCGCAGGAAGCTGACGAAGAAGCGCATCACGGCGTAGAGGATGAAGGCGAGGCTGAAGACGACGCCGCTCTTCGGCTGCAGGCGCCAGATCAGGGCGATGATCCCCAGGATGACCAGGTCGCCGATCATCTCGTAGGCCACCGCCGGATGCATGGCCTCGCGGAAGAAGGCGGTGCTGTTCGGGTGGCTGTAAGTCATGGCCCAGGGCAGGTCGGACGTCTTGGCGAAGTGCTCGCCGTTGATGATGTCGCCGATGCGGCCAACGGCGAGGCCGAGGAGCATGGCGAAGGCGGCGGCGTCCGCCGCGGCGGCGCAGCGCAGCCGCTTCCACAGCCCGTAGGCCCAGCCGCCCAGCGCGCCGCCGATGATCGCGCCGTAGATGGAGATGCCGCCTTCGTTGATTCTGAAGAGGTCACCGAAGCTGTCTAGCGAAGGGTTGTCGCCGTAATTCTCCAAGGCGTAGAGCAGGCGCGCGCCGACGATGCCCGACGCGACGACGACGAGGCCGACGGTGTAGGCGGTGTCGGCGTCGATGCCGACCCGCTGGCTGGAGGCGATGCCGACGGCGAGCCAGACGCCGGCGACGATGCCGACGGCGGTGAAGACGCCGTGCCAGGTGATGAGCAGGCCGAAGACCCGGACCACGTTCGGGTCCATGCCGATGTTGATGCTCAGAAGGTCAGTCATGGGAGCAGTCCGGGAATGTCGTTCTGAGCCGCAAGGCGAAGCCTGTCCTGAGCCTGCCGAAGGGAATCTCCTTCGCCCCCTCGTCGATCAGAGCGCGAGGGAGACCCCTCGTTTCACTCAGGGTGACGGTACTCCTGCTCTTAGTCGTCTCACGTTGTTTCATACCACGTTGCCTTCGCCTGCCGACGTGGCCGCCTCTCTTATCTCACGCTCGATCGCTTGGGGTCGCCCGCCGAGGCCGCGGAAGGCCGCCTGGCCCACCGCTATCTTACCCCAGAGCCTTCTTCTGGGCGTGTAGAACGTCAGCGCCAGACCGAGGAGGAAGAGGCCCGTCGCCACCCAGATGAAGGTCGAGCCGGGATCGCGGCGGACGGTGAGGCCAGCGAACTCGCGCTGGCCCTCGAACGTGTACTCGTAGCCGCCGAGGGCGACCGGTCGGCCTGGCGCCAGCGCCAGGGCGCGCCCCTGCACCGGCCCGATGGTCAGGACAGGGCCTTCGCGGCCGTTCGACATCTCGGCGACGCCGTCCGCGTCCAGGCCCGGCACGCCGCGGACGATCACGGAGGGAACCGCGGTCATCCCCGCGAAGGTCAGGTCGAAGCCGCCGACGTCGAGCTTCTCGCTCTCCCCGAGCACGGCGCGGGCGCCGGTTTCGCCGGTCTCGAAGACGATCATCTGCCAGCCGGCGGCGCCGTCGCCCGGCCGGGCGCCGACCCAGAACTCGCGCTCGAGGCCGGGGATGCGTACCAGCGTCCCGGCCGCGTCGTCGATGAAGTCGGTGGGGACGATGGCGTCGTCCAGGAGCAGCCCGCCGTCCGCGTCCCGCACGACGAGGCGCGGCGTCGGCGCCTGGCTGGTCAGCGCCAGCACCTCGTTGTAGACGGCGCGGCCCGTCGCCGGGTCGCGCACCTTGAGGGCGGCGCCGTCCGGGAAGTAGCCGGTCTGGTGAAAGTTGAAGCCGCCGTACCGCAGCGGGTCGTTCACCGTCGTCACGCCGCGCGCTACCTCTTGCCCGTCCTTGTAGACGACCAGGTAGGTGCGGAAGTCGCGCGGGAAGCCGCTCGCGTCGAAGCGACCGACGGCGTCCTCGACGTAGACCTGCATGTGGTCGGCGTCGTCCAGATCGAAGACGGGCCGCGTCTCGCCCTCGGCGGCGAAGACCAGCTCCTCGCGGGCGCTGATGAGCGTTACGAGTCCGCCGGCGAGGAAGAGGATGAGCGCCAGGTGGCTGACGAAGGTCGCGAGCTGCGCCCAGGGGTAGCGGTCGGCGAAGAAGTAGGTCGTCCCGCCCTCGGCGCTGGTCGAGACGCGGTAGCGGCGCCGCCGCAGCGCCGCTATCAGGCGCTCGACGTCCGGGGCGGCCAGCGACACGGCCTCGCGCTCGAAGTAGTCGTCCGGCACGCGCGTTTGGGGGCGGAAGACGTTGCGCCAGACGGGCCCAAGCCGGTTCGCGGTGCAGACGCAGACGCTGGCGACGAGCAGCGCCAGCCCGCTGACGAACCAGACGGAGCGGAAGACCTCGAACAGGCCGGCGCGCTCCATCGGCTCCGCCAGGAAGCCGAAGCGCTGGCGCTGCAGCGAGAACCATTCTGCCTCCCAGGTCGGGTTGCCGCGCATCTCCGCCGGCAGCTGGGGGATGAGCACGCCCAGCAGCGAGGCCAGCGCCAGAAAGGCGATGAGCGCCACGGCGGAGCGCACCGACGTCAGGCCGCGCCAGAGCCAGCGCAGCGGGTCGGCGCGCGCCCAGGTCCTCCCAGAGCTTGCCGAAGGACTTTGTCCTGTCGCCGTCTGGACCTTCGCCACGCTAGTCCCCCGCCGCCAGGATAAGGCCCAGCCCTTCGTCCAGCGTCCTCTCGGTCAGCGCCCCGTAGACCACCTTCCGGACGACGCCTTCGCGGTCGACGAAGTAGCTGGACGGGAGGCCCTCCGTCGGCCCGCCGATGCGCCAGGTGCGCGCGACCTCGCCGGCGCGGTCGAAGACGACGGGGAAGGCGAGGCCGAACTCGTCGGCGAAGTCGCTCACGCGCTCCGTCGACTCGCGCAGGTTCACCGCGACGATGATCAGCCCTTCGTCGGCATGCGACTCGTAAGCGGCGTTGAGGGCGGGCATCTCGGCGCGGCAGGGCGGGCACCAGGTGGCCCAGAAGTTGACGAGGACGGGGCGCCCTTGCAGCTCGCTCAGGCGCAGCGTCGAGCCGTCCAGAGCCGGCAGGAGAAAGTCGGGCGCGGCGCGGCCGGCGGTCGCGCTGGGCGCCTGGCCCGTTGCGTTCTTCGCCGCCGGCAGCTCGACGCTGCCGTAGACGCTCTCGTCGGCGGATTCGCCGCCAGACTGCAGGTAGAGCAGCCCGGCGACGATGGCGACGACGAGCCCGAGGGGTAGGACGAGGCTGCGCAGCCAGCCCGACCACTCGCGGCGGCCCTGCGGCCTCGCTTCCAGCTCGGGCGGTAGGATGGCGGCCATCGTCAGGGGGAGAAGAGCGCCTGGTAGAGGCGCCGGACCTCCTCGATGGGCAGGCCCTTGCCGAGGTAGGTGTCGCCGACGCGCACCTCGAAGTGGAGATGGTACTCGTTGCCCGGCTGGTTGACCGACTCCGGCGTGCCGGACTCACCGACGTAGGCGATGGTCTGGCCCTGTGTCACCTGCATGCCTTGCGTGATCCCCGCTGCGATGCCGCTGAGGTGAACGTAGCGCGTAACGACGCCGCCGCCGTGGTCGACCCAGACCTGGCGGCCGCGGAAGGCGTCCAGCGCCTCGTCCGTCTGCGGGTTGGCGAGGTAGGCGGCGAGCGTCGCGGGCGTCGGGTCCTGGTAGGCGAGGTCGGCGCGGATGACGCGGCCGGCCTTCATCGCCAGCACGGGCGTGCCGCGCGTGATTGGCACGCAGCTGTCCGCTTCGTAGAGGTCGATGCCCTCGTGCACGCCGAGGCGATAGTCGCGCGGGGCGTTGGGCATGAGTTGGTCGCCCTTGGGCAGGCAGGCGCCGGCGATGGGGTAGGCGAAGCCGTGCAGCTCGCCCGTGCCGTTGCTCGGGCTCGTGACGACGGCCGTGGGCAAGGGCGTGGGAGCGACGGGCGAGACTACGAGGCCGTTACCGCCCGGGGCGTCGTTGCCGCCGCAGGCCGCCGCCACCGCCGCGATAGCCAGGAACGCGATTATCGCCGCCTTGGGGCGCAGAGCTTCCTCCCGAGTCCCAGGGGGCCTGCCCGCCGGCAGGAGGGACGACTCCAGGATACGTTCGCCCCTCCTTCGGGGCAAATCCGCCGGCGCCTGGGCAGGCGATGCGCTACATTACGGTCGTGGCTGGCAAGGCCGTCCTCATCGACCTCGGTAACACGCTGATGACGCTGCGCCCGGTCGACGGCGACGCGGTCGCGCGGCTGGAGGCGGAGCGGCTGCGGACAGTGCTGCGGGGCTTCGGATTCGCCGACCTGAGCGGCCTCGAGGAGGCGCTGCTCCGCTACGCCGAGGTGGACAGGCTCGCCCACGCCCGCAGCCTGAAGACGCTGCGCGAGAGACTGGGCAAGGACATCCTGCGCCGCGTCCTGCGGGACGCGGGCTCTGCGCTGACGCCGGCCCAGGCGCTGGCGGCCGCGCGGGCGCAGTGGCTGGGCTTCCCTGCCTACGGCTGGCGCGCCTACCCCGACGCCACGGAGACGCTGCGGGCCCTCAAGGAGCGCGGCTTCAGCGTCGCCATCGTCAGCAACGGCAGTCACGGCGTCGACTTCTGGCGGCAAGACCTCGAGGAGTTCGGCTGGCTCGCCTACCTGGACGCCGTCTTCAGCTCCGGCGACCTCATCTGGCGCAAGCCGCACCCACTGCTGTTCGAGCGCGCCCTGGAGGCGCTGGGCGTTTCGCCCGACGAGGCACTGATGGTCGGCGACATGGTCGAGATGGACGTCGCCGGCGCCAAGGCGCTGGGGATCACCGCCGTCTGGAAGCGCAACGGCCAGCCGCTGCCGCCTTCGGCCGATGCCGACTACACGATCGACCACCTCGGCGAGCTGCTG
>DATBWN010000110.1:0-6120 GCA_036514755.1 Dehalococcoidia bacterium
AAAGTCTTCGAGGTAGGCGTTCAGCTCCTTGACGAAGTCGCGTCCAGCCTCGCTCTGGTTGAGCTTGCCAAGGAGCTCTTCTGCCTGGGTTGTCTCGAAGAGGCGACGCAGCTCAGGGTTAGACCGGACGGTGCGGCTGAGCCGCCACAGGCCCTGAGAGCTCTCCAGGGCTACGCTGGGGAAACCCCCGAGGGCCTCGTAGCCCTCCTTGTCGTCCGAAACCTGGAGCGCCTCTTTGTAGAAATCTGTGAAGACGTTGGCGGAGACGAACGAGTACAAGATCAGGCCGTGAATGTACCAGCGATAGAGAATCTCGTCGCGCATCTTGTCGAGGGCACGCAGGAGGTCCGCATCGCTCAGCTTGGTGTAGTCGGCCTTACGAGAGCGCTCGAGGGCGGGCAGGATGGAGGGGAACCACTCCTTCTCCCACTTCTCGCCTACCTTGGGCAACAGCTCGGCGACGTTCCTCTCGTACCTGGCGTGCCGCTGCTCCGGCGTCTCGCCGCCCAGGTCAGGCAGCGGCACCCCCGTGAGGTATTGGTAGTAGTTGATCAGGCGACAAACGGCCTGGAGCGTGGAGCCGAGCTCGGTTATCGCCCTGGTGAAGCCCGCGCCGGTGGTCTCCAGCAGCAGCTCGTGCTCCAGCGGCGTCAGGGTCCGCGGCGCGTGGAGCTTATCCCACTGCCAGAAGAAGCCCTCGTTCTCGGGCGCGATCGGAAAGTCGTTCTGCGTTGTCATCGCTCCTCCAAATGGTCTGCTCTATGGCCGTCCGGCGCTCCTCAAACGGCTTCTATCCGCACGATGCCCCGGGAGCCGTCCACGGTCAGCATCATGCCGTCCTTGATTACAGCCGTACCTATCGCCGTCGCGACGACGCACGGCATGCGGTACTCGCGCGCGACGATGGCGCAGTGGCTAAGGATACCGCCCGTGTCGGCAACGACGGCGCTGACCGTCGAGAACAGGGGCGTCCAGGGCGGCATTGTCATCTCGCAGACCATGACGTCGCCCTTCTCCAGCTTGCTCGCTTCCGAAAGCGTGCGCACGACCTTGGCGCGGCCCCGCACGGTCCCCGGCGAGGCCGGCAGCCCCTGAATGATCGACGGGTCGCGGCTCGGCTCGGGCGGCATGCCGAACATGCGGATGATGCCATCCTCCAGCGGGTCGCCGCTGGGCGGCGGCCGCATGCCGACGAAGGGCGGCGGCACGACCTGGGCCCACTTCTCCATGTCCGCCTTGCGCTCGGTGGTCAGGCTCCTGAAGTCGTGGCCCTGAAGCAGCGCCTCGCGCATCTCGGCGATGTGGAGCCTGAATATGTCGTCGACCTCGTTAGTCAGGCCGCGAGCGACGAGGCGCCTGCCCGCCTCTAGCAGCGGCAAGCGCATGACCGTGTTGCCGATCTGGTCGATGTAATAGTTGTGATCCTCGGTAACGGGGAGGTAGTCCTTCGCGGCCTCATAGAGTCGCTCAAACTCGGCCAGCTTCTCCGAATCGCGCGCCAGCTTGGAGCGCGCCGCGCTGAGGAGCTCGTCGCGCCGCTCCACGGACTGCCGGAAGCGAATGTCCGGGTCGGCGTCGTCGCCGAGGTAGATGTAGCCTTGCAGGGCGTTGAGCGGGATCACCGGGTTGTCGCGCCAGGTCGGGTCCATGAGCTCAAAGACGTCGCTGCGCCAACCGAACTCGTCCAGGTAATTCGCGAGCGCCGCCATGAAGCGGCGGCCCGCGTCCGACTGCTGCAGGCGCGCCGGCAGATCCTTCGTCTCGGTCTCCTGAAAGGCCTTGGCCAGCTCCGGGCTCGACTTCACCAGGCGGCTCAGCCGCCACAGCCCCTGTCCGGCCTCCTGCGACTTCGTCAGGAAGCCCTGCAGCGCCTCGTAGGGCTCCGTGTCGGCGTCCGGCTTGAAGTTCTCCTTGTAGAAGTCCGCGAAGCGGCTGGCCGAGATCAGGTTGAAGTTGATCTTGCCGTGGACCACATAGCGCTCGACGAAGCGTTCGAGCGCCTCGTCGAAGGCGGCGAGCAGCTGCGCGTCGCCCATCGCGGCGTAGTCTTGCGTGCGCGTCTTCTCGATACCGGGCAGGATGGCCGGCAGCCACTCCTCCGTCCACATCCGGCCGGTATCAGGCACGATGGTCGCGATCGTCTTGCCATAACGCGCCATCCGCGCCTCGAACGGCTCATTGCCTGCCTGGACGGAGGCCTGCAGCGGCGTGCCCATGTAGACGTAGTAGTTGTAGGCCACGTACGAGACGCCGATCGGGCAGGCGTACTCGTCCATCGCCGCGGTGAAGCCCCTGGTCACGCCGTTGGAGAAGACGTCCTGGGACATCGGCGTCTGGACGCGCGGACAGTGCATCTTGTCCCACTGGGCGAAACCTTGGAAGTCGCGTGGCAGAGGGAACTCAGCCGGGTTTTGAGTTGTCACTTCTCCTCCTGTGCGAGATTTCTCAGCGCCAGAGCCGCTGGCTGGCTAGTTTAGCGCCTTCGGCCAGCGCTTGGAACTTCGCCCAGACGACGCTGGGATGAACATCAGGCGTGAACGTCGCCTGGGACGAGAAGCCGCAGTCGCTGCCCGCGATGACGTTCTCGCGGCCGACGAGCCTGGCGTAGCTGACGATGCGGTCCGCCACCAGCTCCGGGTGCTCCACGACGTTGGTCGTGTGGCTGATGATGCCGGGGATGAGGACCTTGCCCTCCGGCAGCTTCACGTCCTCGAAGACGTGGTGCTCGTGCTCGTGGCGCGGGTTCGCGGCCTCGAAGGAGTAGGCGCTGACGTTGATGCGCAGCATCGTGTCGATGATATCCCTCAGGGGGGCGTCGTAGACGCGGGGGCCCTCGTTGATGCCGTAGCAGGTGTGGAAGCGGACCATCTCGGGCGGAATGCCGCGCAGGGCGTGGTTCAGCGCTGCGACGTAGGTCTCGGCGAGCTTGCGCCGTTCGGCCGGGCTCAGGCCCTCCTGGCTGAAGAAGCTGGTCAGCGCCGGGTCGTCCACCTGGAGGACGATGCCGGCATCGACGATGGCCCCGTACTCCTCCCGCATCGCCTCGGCGATGGCGAACATGAACTCCTCCTCCGTCTTGTAGTACTCGTTGGCGCCGAGGCCCTGGGGCGCCGTGGCCGGCATGAAGGCCTCGACGGCGCCAGCAGCCGCGGCGGCCGCCTTGAGGTTGGCGATGTCCGCCTGCACCTGGGCGTGGCCTTTGTAGCTCACGGGCCCGGTGCAAACGAGGATGAGGTCGGCGCCGACGCGTCCCTTCGCGCGCCGGCCGAAGTAGTAGGTCTCGTAGTAGTCCGGGAAGGCGCGTATTTCCTGCGACCAGGGCCGCGTCGCCTGCGGGCCGCGGTCGCGCGCCTGGAAGCCGCCCAGGCGCTCGCGAGCGTAGGCGTAGAAGCTGTCCTTGCCCTGCTCGCCGTCAGAGACGACGTCGATGCCGCACTCGACCTGCTTCTTGACGCACTCCGCCACGGCGCCGCGTACGCGCCGGGCGAACGCCTCCTCGTCGAAGGCCTGGCCGGCGATCTTGGCCCGCATCAGCTCGAGGATGTCGCTCGGCCGGGCAAGGCTGCCGACGTGGGTGGTGAGGATCCTTTCGGTGCTCTGCTTCAACTTGCCTCGATCGCTGCGGTTTATCTCAGGCGGCGGGGACTGCCGTCGATCATGTCGCCGCGCGAGGGCATTGTCAATGAGCGGGCGAGCGCCGATCTAGCCGCGTCTGTACGGGGCTCGAGACTCGTGTCGCGACCGCTCTTTGCCGATTAATCAGACGAGGAGTAGCTATCGATGGCGTCCATCGTGGAGTCTGCGCGGCGCGCGCTTCGGAGGACCGTGGCCTGGCGGCCCCTGCTCGCCGCGGCGAACACCTGCACGATCATCGCCATCGCCACGACCATCGAGCTGACGGGTGGCCTGCCGAGCCAGCTCGCGCACCTCTACTACCTGCCCGTAGTGACCAGCGCGCTCACCCTCAGCACGCGCCAGCGCCTCGCCATCGCCATGCTGGCCGGCCTGATGGTGAGCCCGGCGATCGATGTCCTGCACGAGGCGCTGAACCAGCCCGTCTTCTTCACCGACCCTTCGCCCTTCAACCTGGGGCCCACGGGCTGGGTGCTGCGCCCGCTCGCCTTTTTCGCCGTCAGCGTCCTCGCCGGCAGCCTGGTGCGGGAGAGGGAGGAGAAGGAGACGGAGACACACAAGAGCGAGGCCCGCGGCGAGGAACTGAAGGTCCTGAGCCTGATCGACAAGCTGATCCTCGCCGGCACGCCGGAGGAGGAGGCGCTGCGCGAGGTCGCGCGCCTGACGCACGAGTTCATGGGCTCATATACCGCCGGGGTCTTTAGTCCTTCACCGGACGGCAGCCGAGAAGTGACCTTTCGGGGCTACAGGCGCGATGCGTCCGGGCCTGTGTACGAAGTGGACGAGCACCTGCCCTCCGCCGAGGGCGTCTCCGGCTGGGCGCTGATGCACGGGCGCACGGCGACATCGTCCAACGTGTTGGCGGACAATCGCTACCAGGTCCTGGCGGAGATGGCGCGCAACGAAGGCTGGCGCTCAGCCGCCGCGACGCCCATCGTCCTGGACGGCGAGATCCTCGGCGCGCTGGCAATCATTTTCCGCGAAGAGCGGGCGTTCCCGCCGGAGGAGCTGGACGCGCTGGAGCACCTGGCGGACCAGGCCGCCGTCGCCGTCGGCAACGCCCGTCAGCGCACCACGTTGAAGCGCATGGCACTGGACACCGCCACCGTGCTGACCAACGTCATCGAAAGCCGCGACCCCTACACGGGCGACCACTGCACGCGTCTGGTGGACTACGCGGGGCTCATCGGCGAGCGCCTGCGCCTGGACAGCAGGGACATCGACCTCGTCAAGCTGGCAGCGGCGCTGCACGACGTGGGCAAGATCGCCGTGCCAGACGTGATCCTGAAGAAGCCGGACAAGCTGACGCCGGACGAGTACGCCCTCATCAAACAGCACTGCTACGTCGGCGGCCAGATCTGCAAGAAGGTGCCCTTCCTGGAGCCCGTGTACTCGATGGTCTACCACCACCACGAGCACTATGACGGCCACGGCTATCCCGACGGCATCGCCGGCGAGCGCATACCCCTCGGCTCCCGCATCATCGCCGTCATCGACGCCTACGACGCGATGACGAGCGACCGTCCCTACCGCAGGGCGCTGGCGCACGAGACGGCGGTGAGCATCCTCAAGGACGGCGCCGGCAGGCAGTGGGACCCGGCGATTCTCCAGTGCTTCCTCGAGGGGCTCAGGGAAACGAGCGGCGGCCTGCTCGTCGCGTAGGCGGCGACATCTGCTCGGGGGCCTGTCGTCGCGTCTGGGTGCGGCGGCCGCGCCCTAGGGCCGAGGGCTAGCCCCAGACCTTGCGCGCCGTCTCGACGACGAGCTCGAGCTTGCGGCGCTGGTCGTCCCAGGTCAGCAGGTTACCCAGCACCGTCGAGGCGAAGCCGCACTGCGGGCTGATCGCCAGGTTCTCGATGGGCACGTACTTCGCCGCCTCGTCGATGCGGCGCCGCAGCTGGTCGATGGACTCGAGCTGGGGCAGCTTGGAGCTGATCAGGCCCAGGACGACCATCTTGTTCCGCGGCACGAAGCGGAGCGGCTCGAAGCCGCCGGCGCGGTCGGTGTCGTACTCCAGCAGGAAGCGGTCGACGTTGAGCCGGCCGAACGCCTTCTCGGCGATGGGCTCGTAGCTCCCCTCGGCGTGCCAGGCGCTGCGGTTGTTGCCGCGGCACATGTGCACGCCGACCGTCACGCCCTCGCGGCGCGCGCCGGCCAGGGCCGCGTTGTCGGCGGCGATGAGGTCGTCGAGGTACGCCTCCGGGTCCTCACCGTCCGCGATCATCTGCTGCCTCATCGCGGGGTAGGCGAGGCGCTCGACGTAGTGCAGCGAGTCGAGTTGGATGTAGGAGGCGCCGTCCTCGATGAGGGCGCCGACCTCGCGCTGGATCATGGCGGCGATTTCGGCGACGAACTCTTTGCGCGTCGGGTAGGCCTTGTCGCTGATGCCGGCCTTGTACATGAGGAGCGACGTCATCGGGCCCGGCATCGTTATCTTCCAGGGCCCCGGGGCGTGCTGCCTGAGGAACGCGGCCTCGGCGCCGGCGA
>DATBWN010000111.1:0-5224 GCA_036514755.1 Dehalococcoidia bacterium
AGGACGCCGGCCGTCAGCCGGTCGCGCTCGCGCACGGCAAGCTGCGGGTAGACGAAGCCGGTGATGACCACCGAATGATCCGGCACCTCGGCGTTGACCACATCCTCCACGAAGGCGCGCTGCACCTTCATCGTCTCGGCGTTGGAGAAGAGCAGCCCCTGGCCGATCCGGGCCGAGCGGAACGAGGCGAGGTCGAGGTCGTCTGACGGCGTCGTGATATCGACGACGCCGGCGAGGAGTATGGCGGCCACCGCGCCGATGAGCGCTGGCCGCGCGAAGTAGCGCCCCATGATCAGCAGGCCGAAGGGGAAGACGGGGATGAGGTAGGCGACCTCGTGCGGCAGGCGGAAGAAGGAGGCGAAGTAGAGGGCGATGACCGCCAGCCAGGCCGTCAGGTGCGGGTCGTGAACCGCGTCGCGCGGCAGGCGCCGCAGGCGCGGCAGCGACAAGATGGCCCCCGCTAGCACGCCGAGGCCGCCCAGCACGCCCAGCGCCTCCTTGCCCAGCAACCGCAGCACGTCCTGGTAGCCGACGGCGGCGTCGTAGAAGTTCCAGAAGTCGAGCCCGTAGGCGGCGAGCACCGGCGCGAAGGTGAGGGCCGTCACGCCGGCGGCGGCCAGCGTGAACGGAGCCAGCGACCGCGCCCCTTCTCGTCGCCAGACGAGGAAGGCGAGCGCCGGCCAGAGCACGAAGCTCTGCAGGCGAAAGCCCATCGCCAGGCCCAGGCAGACGCCGGCCCAAAGGGGCATGCCGCGCAAGACGGCGTAGTAGGCGGCGAGGGCCGCCGTCAACGTCCACATGTAGTCCATCGTCGCGATGCTGTTGATGAAGAGCAGCGGCGCGAAGGCGAAGCCGATGGTCAGCAGGCCGGCGTGGCTCAGGCGATGCTGGTCGACGATGCGGGCGAAGAGGTAGACGCCGGCGAGGGAGACGGCGGCGGTCGCCAGGTTCGTCGCCACCCAGCCGCCCGGTATGAAGAGCGTCATCGCCAGCTCGTGCAGCGGGTTGCCCGGCAGCCGCGACGGGAGGTACTGGCCCGTATCGAGGAGGTGGTGCGCCGTCAGGGCGACGCGCCAGGCGTCCGGGTCGGTGCCGTGGCCGTAGCCGACGAACGGCGCCCTCAGGGCGAAGAAGACGACGGCGAGGATCGCGAACGGCAGCGGCCGTGAGAGGTCGGCGTCCAGGACGCGGCCGGCCGCGCCGAGGAGGTCGACTCGTATCCAGCGGCGGGCCGAGATGGTCGTCATCTACCAGGCAGGATGAGGCCGCCGGCCGCCGGCGTCTGCTTCGGCGCGGCGGCGCTGAGGGCGGTCGCGGCGCCCGCGCGCGTCTCGCCGGCAAATGGCTTGCCCTCCGCGACGCGCATCAGCTGCTGAACGAGCGTAGCCTCGTCCATGGCGCCGGGCAGCACCAGCTTCTCGTCGATGACCGTCGTCGGCACGGCGCGGACGCCGTAGCGCTGCACCAGGGCTGGGAACTCGCTCGCCTCGACCACGTCGACCTTCAGCCGCGCGCTCTGCAGCCCTAACTTGAAGGCCGCGCGCGCCAGGCCGGGGCAGTAGGGGCAGGTGGGCGTGACCATCACCTGCAGCCCGACGTCGGCCTTCAGCTTGCGCAGCTGCTTCGCCGTCTCCGGCCGAAGGTCGACGGCGCCGCGGGCGGCGTCGATGAGCGTCTCGACGAAGCCGGGGAACTCGTTGCCGGCCGGGAAGCCGAAGAAGCGCAGCGGCCGGTTCGCCTGGCCGCGGATGACGATGGCCGGCACCTTGTCGACGCTCAGCTCCTTCGCCAGCGGGCCGGCCTCGACCAGCTCGTGCACGCTGAGAGCGATGCGCTCGCTGAGCGACGCCAGCTCTTCCAGCATCGTCTTCACGTCCTCGCAGTAGACGCAGTCCTGGCGGCCGGGCACGTACAGCGGCGTTGGCTTCTGCGTGAAGTAGTCGATGCGGACGCGGCTGGTGAGGTCGCTCTTGAAGCGCTGGCGCAGCGCGTCCTGGTCGCGCAGGGGGATCATCGGCCCGCGCCTCCCGGTTCGACGTCGCGCAGCCGCAACCAGACGACGAACAGCCGCTGGGCAACGGTGAGCAGGGTCATGACGGCCAGCAGCCAGAGTACAACGCTGAGCACGTTCAGGACGAGCCCGGCTGTTAAGAACAGGAGACGGACCACGCGCGTGAACAGGCCATCGTAGAGGGAGACGCCCTCCACCTCGGCCCGGGCGCGGACGTAGCTGACGCAGAGCGAGCCGACCATCGCCGCGAAGACGAGCAGGCTCTCCTCCTTGCCGCCGCGGTCCAGGTAGTAGTAGAGCACGCCAGCCAGCACGGCGCCCTCGAAGAGGCGGTCCACCGTCGAGTCGAAGACGCCGCCGAAGCGCGTCACGCGGCCCGTCGCCCGCGCCAGCGCTCCGTCGAAGGCGTCCAGCGTCGCGCTGGCCAGGAGGACGGCGCCGCCCCAGGCCAGCTCGCCGCTGGCGATGACGATGCCGGCGACGATGCCGCCCAGGAGCTGAAGGAAGGTCAGCTGGCTCGGCGTCACGCCCAATCTCGCCAGCACGGCGACGACCGGCGCCGTGACCTGCGGCGGCAGGGCGCGTGGCACGGTGAACACCTAGCCCACCTCCTCCCCGCGGCCCCGGGAACGAGGAACAGGGAACAAGGAATAGGGAACAGGACGAAAGTCGAGCGCCTGTTCGTCGTTCCTCGCTCCTCCCGTCGTCATGCCTCCACCAGCCTCGCCGCGCGCTCGACGACGGTGCGCTTCTCGTAAAGCAGGCGCTCGTAGTAAGAGAGGACGCGCTGCGAGACGCGCTCCCAGCTGTACTGCTGCGCCGTCTCGCCGGCGGCCGTCGCCATCCGCGCCCGCGTCTCCGGTTCGTCGATGAGCTGGATCAGGGCCGCCGCCAGCGCGTCGCTGTCCTTCGGTCGCACCAGCAGGCCCTCGACGCCGTGAGTCAGCACGCCCGCGAAGCCGAGGATGTTGCTGGCCACGACGGGCAGGCCCGCCGCCATCGCCTCCAGGAGGACGATGCCCTGGCTCTCGTTGCCCGTATTTGGCGCGCAGAAGATGTGGGCGGAGTGGTGATAGCGCGGCAGCGTCTCCAGCGGCACGAAGCCGACGAACGCCACGTCGGACAGGCCGCTCTCCTTCATCCAGCGCTCGTAGGCGCGCTTCTGGCGCGCGTCGTAGCCACCGACGACAACCAGGCGGGTTTGCGGCCGCGCCTGCTTCACCTGCTCGAAGGCGCGCAGGAGGTAGCGCAGGCCTTTGCGCTTTTCCAGCCGGCCGACGAAGAGGATGTTCGTCATGCCGTCGTCCAGCTCGGGCAGGGGCGCGGCCGGCGCTGAGAAGCGCTCCACGTCGACGCCGTTGGGGATGATGTTGTAGTAGCCGGGGAAGTGGGGCGCGATGAGCGCCGCCGCCGCCTGCGATACGGCGATCTTGCCGTCCAGCCGCCGGAAGCAGTCCTTGAGCAGCCGGCGCGTGTAGACGTAGAGACGGGCGCCGCTCTCCCGCGCGGCGTGGAACGTGCCGACGTTAACGGCCTTGGAGAAGCGCAGGAACTGGATCGTCATGAAGGAGACCAGCGGCTCGTGCACGTGCACGACGTCGAACTGCTCCTCCGCCAGGATGCGCCGCACCGGGTCCGCCAGGCGAGGGGACGTCGACATGCGGGCGATGGAGCCGCCGGCCGGGATCGACCGCGGCCGGCCGATGACGATGGCGTACGGGCTCAGGTTGCGCACGTCCGAGGCCGGCGCGATGATGCGCACCTCGTGCCCGCGGGCGACGAAGTGGTCGGCCAGGTGGTGGATGTGCGAGTTGACGCCGCCCGGCACGGCGAGGTCGTAAGGCGAGACGAGGGCGATCTTCATGCCGCCCCTCTCGAAAGTTCCGGGCAACAAGCTGCAGGCAGCGAGCAACAGACCCCAGCCCCCTCGTAGCTTGTAGCTTGCAGCTTGTCGCTCGTCATAGGTACCTGCTGACGAAGCTCCACGCTGTGCGCCGCCAGCCCAGCCGACGCGGCGTCGCCCCGAGCCCGGCGACGGCGACGCCCAGCAGCCGCCCCGGCCCTACGCGGCGCAGGCTGGGAAAGCGCCGCCGCTGCCCGCTGACGGCGCCGCCGGCGAAGGCCGACCGCAGGTCGGCGGCGGAGCTACCGTCGAACTGCGTGTAGGCGCTGCCGATGGCCTCGACGAAGTGCGCGTCGGACGCGCCGACGACCGGCAGCGCCCAGCTCTCGTCGTTCAGCCGGCGCGCCCGGTCGATGTAGAAGCGTCCCGCCGGGCTCGCGCTCGCCAGCTCGATGCCGTCGAACCAGAGGCCCTCGCCCCGGCGCGCCAGCAGCCGCCCGAACGTGCCAGCGCCGATGCTGCGCGTCAGCCAGCTTGTCGGGTGGGGCGCGAAGCAGACGCCCCCCTGGCGCCGCACAGCCTCGATGGTCTCCTCGACGCGGCGGAGGCTCGCCACCGGCTCCTGCAGGTAGAGCGCGACGACGTGTCCCTCCAGCGTCGTGATCTCCACGCCGGGCACGAAGTCGAAACGGTAGCGGCCGCGCGCCCAGGCCTCCCGCGCCCGCAGCGCCGTCTCCAGGTGGTCGTGCTCCGTGATGGCGATGACGTCGAGGTCCGTCTCCGCCTCGACGTGGTCGAAGATCGCCTGGACGGAGTCGAGGCCGTCGCCCTCGCGCGTGTGGATGTGAAGGTCCGCCCTGCCCACGGGGCCATTGTAGTACGGGCAGACCGGCAGACGGGCAGGTCTGAAGACCTGCAGCTACACGGCCTGACCTGCGCCCGATTACGTCCGCGGCGAGGGTGCCGGCACGCTAGTGCCCCAGATGCGCTCCAGGACCATCCACTGGCCCGGGTCGGCGCGCAGCCAGGGCTCGACGCGGGCCAGCAGCGCCCGCGCGTTGACCAGCGCATCCTCCTTCGGCCGGCCGGTCTTGACCAACTCAACCGGCTCCTCGAAGACGATGTCGAAGCCGTCACCGCGGCGGCGGCAATAGCCGGGGATGAGGGCAGCGCCCGTGCGTGCCGCCAGCTCCACAGCGCCCAGGGGCATGCTCGTCTCGACGCCGAAAAAGGGCAATGGCTCGCCCTTGTGCTGGATGTCGCGGTCGCAGGCAATCGCTACGCCGCCGCCGGCCCGCAGGTGGCGCAGCGCCGCGGCCACTGCCGCGAAGCCGACGTCGAGGTAGCGGGGGCCGTAGGCGGAGCGCAGG
>DATBWN010000112.1:0-2442 GCA_036514755.1 Dehalococcoidia bacterium
GCGCGTCCAGGTTCAGACTGACCCGCGCTACGCCGCCTTCGTCGACCGCGCGGCGCGACGCGAGGTGCTCGGCTGGCCCCTGGTCGTGGCCGACGTCGCAGACGTGCTGCAGGGCAAGGTCTGGGCAGCAAGCGACCCAACGCAGAGGCCAAGCAAGCGCCTCAAGGACTTGGCGGACATCGCTCGGCTCATCGAGTCTCGACCTGAACTCGCTGACAAGGTCCCGCTGGAGATTCAGGAGAGGCTCACTTAGTCTCACGCATGCCCCGCATCGTCCTCGACTTCGACCCGGCGCAAGACGACGCGCCCGGGTTCGCGTCCGACACGTCCGACCTCGTCTACTTCCTCTCGTGGGCATTCTCCGCGCGCTACGGCGCCAACCACGAGCTGTCGCTCGCGGCGCTGCTCCTGCGCGGCGAGTTCAAGATCGACCTCCTGCCGCTGCTTACCTTCGCCGACCGCAACGTCGAGGAGCCGGCGGACGCCGAGGCCCTGGAGCGCGCCTGGCAGGACGCCGCGCCGCTGGCCGAGTGCTGCGAGCAGGTCGCGGCGGCGCTGGCGAGCGGCGAGCGGCGCCTTGCAGCGCTCTCGGAGGAGTATCCGCGCCTGCGGAGCAACATCGAGGAGCTTGGGCGCATCGCCCGCTGGGCGGCGGAGCGCGGGGCGCGCATCCGGGTTACCTACGTCCTGGACGAGGCAACAGCGTGACCGGAGCGAAGACGCTGGCCGCTCTCGCGCTCATCACCTCGCTCGTCTCGGGCGCGGCGTTGATCTTCGTGGACTCCTCTTCAAGCCAAACGTGTACGACGGGGCCCGCTGGCAGCGAGAGCTGCGTCAATGGCTCCTCCACACTCATCGAGGAGAACGGCGCCTGGGTCCTCGCCTATCTCGCCGTTCCGGTCGTGCTCACGCTTGCCGGCCTGGTCGCCATTCGCCTAGGCGTCCGCAGGTGGCTGCAGTGGCTCATCGCCGGCGTCTTCCTCTTCCTCTGCATCATCACCGGCTTCACGATCGGCACCTTCTATCTGCCGTCGGCCCTTCTCCTGCTCCTCGCCGTCGTGACCAACCGCCGCCCAGCGAGCTCTCACCCCGCGTAGAGCCCCTTCTCGCGGATGTACGCCGCGACGGCGTCCGGGACGAGGTAGCGCAAGCTGCGGCCGGCCCGAGCCCGCGCTCGCAGGTCGGTCGAGCTCACATCGATTAGCGGCATCTCGACGTGGACGAGGCGGCTCGCGTCGAAAGGCAGCGCCGGCGGTTCGGCGTCCGCGCGCGGCCCTTCGACGGGCTCAGAGCCTGCCCTGAGCACAGCGAAGGGACGGCGCGCCACGGCGATGAGCGCTAGCGCCGCGATGCCCGCCGGGTCACGCCAGTGCGGCAGGTCAGCAAGCGCGTCCTGGCCGATGACGAAGTACAGCTCATCGGCGGTGGCGAGGCGCGCCCGCAGCTCGCGCAACGTATCGACGCTGTAGGTCGGGCCCTTGCGCCGGACCTCGCTGTCGTCGACGGCAAAAGCGGGGTTACCGGCGACGGCGAGGCGGATCATCGCCAGGCGGTGGACCGCGGGCGTCACGGCGCGCTGGGACTTGCGCCAGGGGTCACCCGCTGGGATGAAGAGGACGCGGTCGAGGCGCAGCTGCTCGCGCGCCTGCTCGGCGAGGGCAAGGTGGCCGACGTGCGGCGGGTCGAAGGTGCCGCCGAGCACGCCGAGGCGCGCCCTGAGCTGGGTCGAAGGGTTCATCCCTGCCACTCCAGCTCTACTTCGCCCACCCGCAGGCGATCACCCGGCCGGGCGCCGGCGCGACGCAGCGCCCGCTCCAGCCCCAGGCGCCGCAGCCGCGCCTGCAGTTCGTCCAGCGCCTCGGGACCGCCTGCACCCAGCTTCAGCGCCTCCTCTTGCGCCCGCTGGCCATGCACGACGAAGACGCTGTCTATCCTCTCCACCTCGATACGCTCCTGAGCTCGCGGCCGCAGCACAGGCAGCGTCGCCGGCTTCGTCTCTATCTTCGGCGCCGTCTCCTGCAGCAGGCGCTGCAGGCGCTGGACGAGCGCCGCAACGCCTTCACCAGTCGCCCCTGAGATGAGGAGCGCCTCTCGTCCCTCGCCGAACGCACTGCGCAGCCGTTCAGCGCGCGCCCGCGCCTCCGGCAGGTCGATCTTGTTCAGGACGACGACCTCCGGCTTCTCGACGAGACGAGGGTCGTACAGCGCCAGCTCACGGCGGATGACGGCGTGGTCCTTGATGGGGTCTTCAGCACCTGCGTCCAGTAGGTGAACAAGGACGCGCGTCCGCTCCACGTGGCGGAGGAACTGATAGCCGAGCCCGACGCCGACGTGAGCGCCCTCGATCAGGCCTGGTAGGTCCGCTACCACGAAGGCGTCGAGACCAACCTCGACGACGCCGAGAACAGGCTCCAGCGTCGTGAAGGGGAAGTCGGCTACGTC
>DATBWN010000113.1:0-6199 GCA_036514755.1 Dehalococcoidia bacterium
ATCGACTCCGGGTGGAACTGCACCCCCTCCACCGTCAGCTCTCTGTGGCGCACGCCCATGATCACGCCCGACTCCGCCCGCGCGCTGACCTCCAGCACCGCCGGCAGCGTCTCCGGCACGATCGCCAGGGAGTGATAGCGCACCGCCTCGAAGGGGTTGGGCAGGCCGGCGAAGACGCCGCGGCCGTCGTGCGTGATCGTCGACATCTTGCCGTGCTTGATCTCGCCGGCGCCGGCGACGACGGCACCGAACGCCTCGCCGATGCACTGGTGGCCCAGGCAGACGCCGAGGATTGGCAGACGCCCGGCGAAGCGCCGTACCGTCTCGACGCTGACGCCGGCCTCCTTGGGCGTGCAGGGCCCGGGCGAGATGACGATGCGCTCCGGCGTCATCTGGTCGATGTCCTCGACGCCGATCTTGTCGTTGCGGAAGACCTCCACCGTTTCCCCCAGCTCGCAGAGGTACTGGTAAAGGTTGTAGGTGAAGCTGTCGTAGTTATCGATGAGCAGCAGCATCGTCTTCGTTACTTCGCCAGCCGTTCGAGGAGCGAGCGCAGCTCCGGCGGCAGCTCGATGTCGAGATCGTCCAGTTCGGCGGGGTCGGCCCAGCCCACCTCCGCGAACGGGCCACTCGGGCGGTAGCGGGGCCGGCCCTCGTAGCCGATGCGCAGCACGTCCACCGTCCGCGCGACGCCGGCGTCGTCGACGCTGAGCGTGCTAAAGGGGGCGAGGCCCATGACCTCGGTGGCCAGCTGCTTGCTGGCTAGGCGGCGCGCAGCGTCGCCGGCCGACTCCGGCGCCTCGATCTCGCCGCCGGGCAGCGTCCAGCGCCCGGCGAACGCGCCGCCGTCATCCCTACGCAGCGCCAGCAGGACGGCGCCCTCGTGCTCCACCAGCAGCCAGACGAAGTTGGCGCTCATTACATCCCTCCCGACAGGCGCTTGCGCATCGTCATGCTCTGCAGCTCGAAGCCAGCGCGGGTCCAGAAGCGAACGCCCAGCTTGTTCGCGGCGACGACGTTGAGGCGCACCTCCCCGGCGCCGCGCGAGCGGCACCATGCCTCGACGCGCTCCAGCATCGCCTGGCCGACGCCCCGGCTGCGCGCTTCCGGTCGCACGTAGGCGTTGCCGACGTAGCCGTACTCCTCCTCGAAGAGCGTTGGGCTGCGATCGATTCGCGCGTCCATGAAGCCGATGGGCCGGTCGCCGCGCCGAGCCAGGAGAGTCAGCGATTCCGCGCCCGACGCCAGGTACACTCGCAGCCTCTCCTGCCAGTCGCCGACGAAGTCCCGCTGGGTGAGGGGAAGGTGGTACTCCTGCAGCTCGACAAACAACGGCGCCAGCTCCGGCCAGGCAGCGTCCAGGTCGCGCACCTCCTCGATGACGAAGTCGCGATTCTCCATCACGCACCCTCGCCACGTCGCCCCGACTGCGTCGGGGCTCGCGGCTCTTCTCTCGGAGGATGGGGGACACCCCAGACCCCCGACAGGCTCCGTCCTGAGCTTGCCGAAGGAGGACGCCGTCCCCTGCACCCCTGCGTGTACGGGACGAGTCCGCTAGTGCCTGCGTAGAGGCGACCTTCAGGTCGCCACGCCCTGGCGAGCTAAAGCTCGCCGCTACGCGCCCTTTGCCCGTTTGCCCATTTGCCCGTTTGCCCGTCATCTCAGTACCCCAGGCTGCCAACCGGCCGCGCCGCCGACTGCGCCTCCGCCTGCTCGATGGCGCGGATCAGGGCCAGCGCCTTGTTCTCCGTCTCCGCGTACTCCGCCGCCGGGTCGGAGTCGTAGACAATGCCGCCGCCCGCCTGCACGTGCGCCACGCCGTCCTTCATCAAGATCGTCCGGATCGTGATCGCCGTGTCCAGGTTCCCGGACAGGTCGAAGTAGCCGACGGCGCCAGCATAGGGGCCGCGACGGTCGCGCTCCAGCGCGGCGATGATCTCCATCGCCCGGATCTTCGGCGCGCCGGAGACGGTGCCGGCCGGGAAGCAGGCGCGCAGCGCGTCGTAGGGCGTCATGTCCGGCCGCAGGCGACCGGTCACATGCGAGACGAGGTGCATGACGTGCGAGTAGCGCTCCACGTCCATGACCTGCGGCACCTCCACGGAGCCCGGCAGCGAGACGCGGCCGACGTCGTTGCGGCCGAGGTCGAGGAGCATGACGTGCTCCGCCCGCTCCTTCTCGTCCGCCACCAGCTCCGCCTCCAGCGCCGCGTCCTCGGCGGCGTCGGCGCCCCGCCGACGCGTACCGGCGATGGGGTGATAGTCGATCTTGCCGTCCTCAACGCGCACCAGCATCTCCGGCGACGTGCCGACGATCTGCACCTCGCCCAGGTCGAGGTAGAACATGTAAGGCGAGGGGTTGATCGTGCGCAGGGCGCGGTAGACGTCGAACGGGTGGGCGTTCGTCCGGCGCTGGAAGCGCTGCGCGAGCACCACCTGGATGACGTCGCCGGCGACGATGTACTCTTTCGCCTTGTTGACGATGGCCGCGTGCTCCTCGCGCGTCATGTTGGACGCGACGGCCTCCGCCGCCGGCTCACCCGCGGCGGCGCGATATGGAAGCCGCGCCAGCGGCGTCTCCAGCCGCCCCACCAGTTCCTCGATGCGCCACGAGGCCTGGCGGTACGCCGCCTCAACGTCGCCGTCGAGGCGGAAGTGGCTGACGACCTTGATCTTGTGCTGCAGGTGGTCGAAGACGAGGAGCGTGTCCGTGAAGAGGAAGACGGCCTCCGGCAGGCCGAGGGCGTCGTTCGGCGACTGCGGCACGCGCGGCTCGAAGTAGCGCGCGACCTCGTAGGCCAGATAGCCGACGGCGCCGCCGGTGAAGCGCGGCAGGCCGGGCACCGGCACCGCCGTGAAGCGCCCGAGCTCCGCCTCGACGGCGCGGAGGGGGTCGCCGATGCCGCCGCCGCTCAGGCCCGGACCGGAACGCAGCGTCCGGTAGGGTTCCGTGCCGATGAAGCTGTAGCGCGCCAGCCGCTCGCCGCCCTCCACGCTTTCGAGGAGGAAGGAGTAACGGCCGCGCGCGACTTTGAGGAAGGCGGAGACGGGCGTCTCCAGGTCGGCCGGCACCTCGCAGTAGAGAGGGCAGAGGTTGCCCTGAGAGGCGAGCGCCCGCGCCTCTGCGAGGCTAGGATGGAGGATCACGGTGTCACGTCCGGCCCATCGTCCGCTCGCCCTGAGGTTCTCGAAGGGCGAGCGCCTTCAACGCCACGCCATGGCGCCGCGCATCCCTGGCGGTCTGCTCCGCAACTGATTGATGAATAGGTGTGGGGGACACCCCCACACCCCCGGCAGGGGCTCCTTCGGCGCAGCTCAGGACAGGGCTGCGCCCCCTGCACCCCCGCTTGCCCGCGGACCGTTCCATGCGGCCTGCCGCCTACACCATGACGACGCCGCATCACGAATCGCTCCTCAGGTAGTCGATCTGCAGCGCGTCCCGCACCATCGCCATCGTCTCCTGAGCGATGGCCTTGGCCTCGCGGCAGCCCTTCTCCAGCGCGTCGCGCACCAGGCCCGGATGGGCCTCGAAATGAGCGCGGCGCTCGCGTATCGGGCCGAGGAGGTCGTTGAGGGCCTTCGCCAGCTTCTGCTTAACCTCCACGTCGCCGACGCGGCCGGCGCGGTAGCGCTCCTTCAGGTCCTCGACCTCGTCTTTGTCGGGGTTGAAGGCGTCGTGGAACATGAAGACGGGGTTGCCCTCGACGTGGCCGGGGTCAGTGGCGCGCAGGCGCGTCGGGTCGGTGTACATGCGGCGCACCTTCTCGTTGACGACGTCCTCCGCGTCCTTGAGCTCGATGGTGTTGCCGATGGACTTTGACATCTTCGCCTGGCCGTCGGTGCCCACCAGACGCGGGACGCGGCCCACGAGCCCCTCAGGCTCAGGGAAGACGTCCCCGAATTGGCGGTTGAAGCGCCGCGCCAGCTCCCGCGTCATCTCGATATGGGGCGACTGGTCCTCGCCGACCGGCACGAGGTGGGCGCGGGGCAGGAGGATGTTAGCCGCCTGCAACACTGGATAGGTGAAAAAGGCAACGGGCACGCTCTTGTGCCCCGCCTCGATCTCCGCCATCTCAGCCTTCAGCGTCGGGTTGCGCTGGAGCATGCCGAGGGGCAGGAGCCAGCTCAGCCAGGTCGCCAGCTCCGCGTTCTCCGGCACCTGGCTCTCGATGACGAAGTGGCTCGCCTGCGGGTCGAGGCCCACGGCCAGCCAGTCGAGGGCGACGTCCCACACCGCTTGCCGCACGCGCTCGAAGTCGTCCGCGTAGTCGGAGACCTGGTAGTCAGCGATGAGGAAGTAGCACTCGTACTCGTGCTGAAGGCGCAGCCAGTTCTCGAGCGCGCCAGCGTAGTGGCCGAGGTGGAGGGCGCCGGTGGGGCGGATGCCGGTGAGGATGCGCTTCTTGTCAGCCACTCCTACGCCTCCCCTGCAGACGGGCAAACGGGCAAACGGGCAAGAGAGTAGCTAGACCTCATACTCGTCTGCTTCCTCTCGAACCGCGTAGGTCTTGCCGTCGCCCAGCGACTTCATGCGGACGGTGAGTAGCTTCTGCACTTCAACGCAGCTCTCCAATAGCTCTCGCCCTTGGCCATCGCCCAGATAGCCGCGCCGAATCAATAGATCGAGCCAGGATTCGACCTCAAAGGCGGAGCCACGCGCGATGGACAGATGGCTCCGATACGCAGCTTGGGAGTACCGGCCGTATCCTTCGGCGATGTTGACGGCTATGGAGCCGGCTGCGCGCATGATCTGACTTCCGATGGTGTCCGTAGCGCGGTCTCGCGGCAGGGTGACGACAGTCTGCGCGATCCGCTCAGCCAAATCCTGCGCCTTCTGCCAGAGAACTTGGCGCCGGAAGTCGGATCCTATCGGGCCGTCAGCTCCTTGCCCGTTTGCCCGTTTGCCCGTTTGCCCGCTCATTAGTGGACAAGACCCCCGTCTACTCGACCTTCGGAATCGAGAGCATCGCCTGGCGCACCATCTCCTCCGGGTAAGCGTAGTCCTGCAGCTTGCCGGCGAGGAACAGTTCGTAGGCGGAGAGGTCGAAGTGGCCGTGGCCGCTGAGGTTGAAGAGGATGACGCGCCTCTCGCCCGCCGCGTCGGCGGCGACCGCCTCCTCGACGGCGGCGCGGATGGCGTGGGCGCTCTCCGGCGCCGGGATGATGCCTTCCGTGCGCGCAAACTGAATGGCCGACTCGAAGACCTGCGTCTGGGGATAGGCCTGGGCCTCGATGTGGCCGCGGGCGTGCAGCTCGCAGATTAGCGGCGCCATGGCGTGGTAGCGCAGGCCGCCGGCGTGGATGCCCGGAGGCACGAAGGTGTGGCCCAGCGTGTACATCTTCATCAGCGGCGTCGTCGCCGCCGTGTCGCCGAAGTCGTAGACGTACTCGCCCTTCGTCAGGCTCGGGCAGGCCTCCGGCTCCGCCGCCAGGAAGCGCGTCTTCTTGCCGCCCACGAGCCGCTCGCGCAGGAAGGGGAAGGCGAGGCCGGCGAAGTTCGAGCCGCCGCCGACGCAGCCGACGACGACGTCCGGGTACTCGCCCGCCAGCGCCATTTGCTTCAGCGCCTCCTCGCCGACGACGGTCTGGTGGAGGAGGACGTGGTTCAGCACGCTGCCCAGCGAGTACTTCGTGTCGTCGCGCAGGGCCGCGTCCTCCACCGCCTCACTGATGGCGATGCCGAGACTCCCCGGCGAATCCGGGTCCTTGTCGAGGATGGCGCGGCCAGCGTTGGTGTCGCGGCTGGGGCTGGGCACCACCTGGCCGCCCCACGTCTCCATCATGATCCGGCGGTAGGGCTTCTGCTCGTAGCTCACCCGGACCATGTAGACCTTCAGCTCCATGCCGAAGAGCTGGCAGGCGAGGGCGAGGGCGCTGCCCCACTGGCCGGCGCCTGTCTCCGTGGTCAGGCGGCGCGTGCCCTCCTGCTTGTTGTAGTAGGCCTGGGCGACGGCCGTGTTCGGCTTGTGGGAGCCGGCCGGCGAGACGCCCTCGTACTTGTAGTAGATGTGGGCGCGCGTCCCCAGCGCCTTCTCCAGGCCGTGCGCCCGATAGAGGGGCGAGGGCCGCCAGAGCTTGTAGATCTCGCGCACGGCTTCTGGGATATCGATGAAGCGGTCCTGGCTCACCTCCTGAGCGATGAGCGCCATCGGGAAAAGCGGCGCCAGGTCCGCCGGGCCGATGGGCTGGAGCGTGCCCGG
>DATBWN010000114.1:0-4480 GCA_036514755.1 Dehalococcoidia bacterium
GGCGGGCGGACGTACAAGCTGAAGTTCGGCCACCGCGGCGCCAACCACCCGGTGCGCGACGTGGCGACGGGCCGCGTCTACATCACGGCGCAGAACCACGGCTACGCCCTCGACGCGGACGGCCTGCCGGCGAGCGTCGAGGTGAGCCACGTGCACCTGAACGACGGGACGGTGGAGGGGCTGCGCGGGCTGGAGGCGCCGCTGATGACGATCCAGTACCACTCTGAGGCGTCGCCGGGGCCGTGGGACAACATGTACCTCTTCGAGCGCTTCGTGGAGATGGTGGAGGCGAAGAGAACTGATGGCTGACATCTTTCGAATTGGGCGTGCTGGAGTTGTGGAAGCAGTCGCCACCGAGCCCTTCAAGGATGAAGTGAGCGATCTAGAAGGCTTTCTCAAGAAGAATCCAGGCCTTCTTGGCGACGGTGTTCGCATTTTCGCTGAGCAGATCGACACGGGCTTGGGCGATCGCCTTGACTTGCTCGCAATCGACCAGGCCTCCGGGCCAGGGCAGTTACTACTTATCGAGCTGAAGAACGTCAGAGCGGACATCAGAGTCCTACTCCAAGCTCTCAGATACGCGAGTTGGGTGATGTCCAATCCGGACAGTGTTCGGTATCTCCTGTCAAAGAGTCAGATTGATGCCGAGTCTGTCGAACTCAAGCCGGCGATCATCATCGTTGCCCCAGAGATCGATACCGAGCTAGTTGAGATGAGCCGCTATGTGAGTGGCTTTCAGTTCTCCTTCATTCAGATTGAGAGGTTCCGCCAGGGAGAGGATCACCTGGTCGTTGTTCAGCGGAAGTTGCCCGAGCGAACGCAACCGCCCGGAGTCACTTCACAAGAGGAATGGGGCTGGGAAAAGTATCAGAGAGACTTGAAGGTCTCTGCGGAGCGAATCGAAGTCGGCAAGGTATTCGCGAATCAGTTGCTTACCCTCGTCGACAAGAACGGGTGGAATCTCGAAATGCGCTTTCGGAAGTGGTACTGCCCATTCCAGCTTCCGGGCGCATGGAACGTCTTCGATCTTAGTCTGAGCGGCGCTAGTGGCGCGAGCACCGGTTGGCGTATTGCCGTCAAGTTGCCCTCACCGCCCGACCAGCTTGGCTTTTCCTTGCCGCAATGGGCCGGCAACCCTCGATGGGAAGAGAACTACAAGCAGATTCGGATCGATCTCACCAGGATGGACATCGATCTCGCCGAGTTGGAGCCGCTCCTGAGCGCTTCATACGAGTACGTACGCCAAAAGGCTAACATCTAGATGACTAAGCCCGCTAAGGTCCTCATCGACCTCACCCCTGCTGCCGCTTCCCCCTCTCCCTCAGAGGGAGAGGGGGCGCAGGCCCGCAACGCCTTCGACGTGATGCTGCGCGGGGTGAGGTCGTGACAAAGCCCGCCAAGGTGCTCATCCTCGGCTCCGGGCCGATCATCATCGGCCAGGCGGCGGAGTTCGACTACTCCGGCTCCCAGGCCTGTCGCGCCCTGCGCGAGGAGGGCGTCACCACCGTCCTCGTCAACTCCAACCCGGCGACGATCATGACCGACGAGGACATCGCCGACGTCGTCTACATCGAGCCGCTGACCGTCGACGTCGTCGAGCGAGTCATCGCGCGGGAGCGGCCGGACGGGCTGCTGCCGACGCTCGGCGGCCAGACGGGGCTCAACCTCGCCGTCGCGCTCGCCGACGCCGGCGTCCTCGACAAGTACGGCGTGCGCCTCCTCGGCACGCCGCTGGCGACGATCCGCAAGGCGGAGGACCGCGAGCTGTTCAAGGAGATGCTGCTCGAGATCGGCGAGCCGGTGCCGGAGAGCGAGACGGTTACGAGCTGGGAGCAGGCGGCGGCGGTGCGGGAGCGCATCGGCCTGCCGCTGGTCATCCGGCCGGCCTACACCCTGGGCGGCACGGGCGGCGGCGTCGCCCACACGCCGGAGCAGTTCGAGCGCATCGTCCAGGGCGGCCTCGCCGCCAGCCCCATCGGCCAGGTGCTCGTCGAGCGCAGCCTGCTGGGCTGGAAGGAGGTCGAGTACGAGGTGATGCGCGACGCCGCCGACAACTGCATCACCGTCTGCAACATGGAGAACCTCGACCCGATGGGCGTGCACACCGGCGACAGCATCGTCGTCGCGCCGAGCCAGACGCTGACGGACAAGGAGTACCAGATGCTGCGCTCGGCGGCGCTGCGCATCATCCGCGCCCTCGGCATCGAGGGCGGCTGCAACATCCAGTTCGCGCTGGCGCCGCGGCCGGACGTCGTGCCCTGGGCCTGGCCGGACGGGGCAGCGGCTGCGATGCGCGACCGCCTCGACCTGCCGCCCTACTACGTCATCGAGGTCAACCCGCGCGTCTCGCGCTCGTCGGCGCTGGCCAGCAAAGCGACGGGCTACCCCATCGCCCGCGTCGCGGCGAAGATCGCCGTCGGCAAGCGCCTGGACGAGATATCGAACGCCGTGACACAGCGCACGACGGCCGCGTTCGAGCCGGCGCTGGACTACTGCGTCGTCAAGATACCGCGCTGGCCGTTCGACAAGTTCCCCTTCGGCGACCGCCAGATCGGCACGCAGATGAAGGCGACGGGCGAGGTCATGGCGATCGACCGCAGCTTCGAGGCGGCGTTGCAGAAGGCGATCCGCAGCCTCGAGATCGGCGAGCGGACGCTGCTCTGGGAGGACCCGAACTGGGCGGACGACCCCTGCGCGCGGCCGCTGGACGCGACGGACGAGCGCCTCTGGGCGGTCATGGCGGCGCTGCGGCGCGGCGCCGACAGCATGGACATTGCGCGCAGGACGGGAATCGACCCCTGGTTCATCGAGCGGCTGCAGAACATCATCCGCGTCGAGAAGCGCCTGCTGGCCGAGCCGCTGACGAAGGAGCTGCTGCGCGAGGCGAAGCGCCTCGGCTTCTCCGACGCCCAGGTCGGCACGCTGGCCGACCGCCTGCCGGAGCAGGTGCGCGACCTGCGCAAGGAGTGGGACCTGCGCCCCGTCTACAAGATGGTCGATACCTGCGCCGCTGAGTTCGACGCCGTCACGCCCTACTTCTACAGCACCTACGAGGAGGAGAACGAGGCGCCGCCGCTGGCGGACGACAGCGTCCTCGTCATCGGCTCCGGGCCGATCCGCATCGGCCAGGGCATCGAGTTCGACTACGCCTCCGTGCACGCCGTCTGGGCGCTGCAGGAGGCGGGCTACAAGGCGCTCATCGCCAACTCGAACCCGGAGACGGTCTCGACCGACTTCGACACGTCGGACCGGTTGTACTTCGAGCCGCTGGACGAGGAGTCGCTGCGCGAGATCCTCCACAACGAAGAGACGGCGGACGGCGTCGCGCCGGGCACCATCGTCCAGTTCGGCGGCCAGACGGGGCTCAACCTGGCGGAGCCGCTCTTCCGCACGGCGCGCCGGATCGTGGGCTCCAGCTACGAGACCATCGACCTGGCGGAGGACCGTCGGCGCTTCGAGGACTTTCTGAGCAACCTGGGCATACCGCAGCCGCCCGGCGCCGGCATCCGCACTATCGAGGAGGCGCTGGCGACGGCGCAGCAGATCGGCTACCCGGTCCTCGTCCGGCCGAGCTACGTCCTCGGCGGGCGGGCGATGGAGATCGTCCAGAACGCGAGCGAGCTCATCCGCTACCTGAAGCCGGCGCTGGAGCAGGCGGCGGGCAAGCCGGTGCTCATCGACAAGTACCTCGAGGGCAAGGAGGTTGAGGTCGACGCCATCTGCGACGGCGAGGACGTGCTCATCCCCGGCATCATGGAGCATATCGAGCGCGCCGGCGTCCACTCCGGCGACTCGATGGCGGTCTACCCGGCGCTGAACCTGACGGAGGCCGAGGTCGAGACCATCGTCGACTACACGCGTCGCGTCGGCCTGGCGCTGGACGTGCGCGGCCTGATGAACATGCAGTACGTCATCATGAACGACGGCGGTCCTTCCGCGGAAGGACGCGTCTACGTGCTGGAGGTGAACCCGCGCGCCAGCCGGACGGTGCCGTTCATCTCCAAGGTCACGGGCGTGCCGATGGTGCGCTTGGCGGTGAACTGCGCCCTCGGCCGGCCGCTGCGCGAGCAGGGCTACGCCGGTGGGCTCTGGCCGCGCCAGCCCCTCGTGGCTGTGAAGGCGCCCGTGTTCTCCATGGCGAAGCTCATCGGCGTCGACACCTATCTGGGGCCGGAGATGAAGTCGACGGGTGAGGTGATGGGCGTCGACCGATCCTTCCCGGCGGCGCTGGCGAAGGCGGTCATCGCCGCGGAGATGGCGCTGCCGCCGCAGGGCGGGGCGCTGCTCTCCATCTCGGACCGGACGAAGCCGGACGCCATCCCCGTCATCAGGCGCCTGCACCAGGCGGGCTATCGCCTCTACGCGACGGAGGGCACGGCGGCGGTGATCAGCGCCATCGGCCTGCCGGTGGAGCAGGTGGCGAAGCGGCTGGACGGCGGCCACCCCAACGTGCTCGACGTCATCAACGCCGGCCTCGTCG
>DATBWN010000115.1:0-7931 GCA_036514755.1 Dehalococcoidia bacterium
CCAGCGCCTCGTCGACGTCACCTTCCTGCTCATCAACGTCGCCGCCGTCACGAGGGTCGGCCCTGCGCTCATCGATGCGGGGACTCTGGGCTCCCGCTACGACCACATCGCCGGCGCCGGGGCCGTCGCCTGGCTGGCGGTGGCGGTGTTCGCCGTGAACATCGTGCGAACGGTCAGGGCGCGGCCGCCGGAGGCCGAGCTCATCACGCTCGTTGAGATCGAAGAGAAGGAGCCAAGTGTGGAACAGGAGCCTTTCGTCGTCACGCCCCAGACGTTAGTGGGCGATCTCCTGGAGCGGGTGCCGGGCGCCCTGGAGCTGCTCGTATCCCGCGGCTTCACGCCCCTCGCCGACCCGGAGATGCGCCGGGCCATGGCGCCGCGCATCACGCTGGAGAGGGCCTGTCAGATCCACCCCGTGGACCTGGAGGCGCTGCTCAAGGACCTCAACGCCCTCGCAGCGTCAAAGTAGATCGAGTCTAAGCCCGCGCCCCTGGGCGCCCCGCCGCCGGCCCGAGGAAGGGCCATATGGCCCTACCGGTGGCCTCCTCCCCGGCTAATCTGATCACTAGGGTTACTCTGCGCTGGGCGCCGAAGACGCCTGCGGTCGCCGCAGAGTAATCGCGAGGGCGGCCGCCAGGACGGCGAAGGGGACGCTGTGACTGCCTCGACGTTAGGTGAAGCTTCGACCGTGGCGGTGCCCCTTGAGTTCAACGCGGCGGTCGAGTACATCGACCGGCCGGCCAGCGAGGGTCACGGTCAGCGCACGGCGCTCGTCTGCCACGATGCGGCCCTCACCTACGCCGAGCTCCAGCAGGCGGTCAACCGGTTCGCCAACGCCATCCGGTCGCTGGGCGTCGAGGCGGAGCAGCGGGTCGCCATCCTCTTGCCAAACCGCCCGGAGTTCGTCATTGCCTTCTACGGGACGCTGAAGGCGGGCGCCGTGGCCGCGCCCGTCAGCTTCGCCGTGACGCCAAAGGAGCAGCTCTTCCTCATCGGCGAGTGCCGGGCGCGCGCGCTGGTGACGAATGAGGAGCTGTGGGCGCCGCTACGGGCGCGGCGGAAAGAGCTGCCCTTCCTGAAGAGCGTCATTCTCGTCGATGGCGGGAACGGCCGAAGCGGCGGGGAGCTGGCGTTCGACTCCATCCTGGGAGCGAGCTCGTCAGAGTTCGCGCCTGTCACCACGAGCCGCGACGACGCGGCGTTCTGGCTCCACACGTCAGGCTCGACCGGCACGCCGAAGTGGGCGATCCACCGCCATGGCAGCATGCCCTACAGCGAGCAGCTCTACGGGCGGCCTGTCATCGGCCTTGGCCCGGACGACGTCGTCTTCTCCGGCAGCCCCTGCTTCCACGCCTACTCCCTCGGCATCTTGACTTACTTCTCCTTCCGTGCCGGCGCCACCGTCGTCCTCAGCCCGGAGCGGACGACGCCGGCCCACATGTTCGAGCTCATCGAGCGGCACCGCGTGACCGTCTTCGCCAGCGTGCCCACGCTCTACGGCCAGATGCTCCGGCTCGCGGAGAACGAGAGCCCAGACCTGTCCAGCCTCCGTCTGTGCGTCTCGGCCGCGGAAGCCCTGCCCGCCGAGCTTTACCGGCGGTTCTGCGAGCGCTTCGGCGTCGAGATCCTGGACGGTATCGGCTCGACGGAGGCGCTGCACACCTTCATCAGCAACCGCCAGGGCGAGGTGAAGCCGGGAAGCTCCGGCCATTCCCTTCCCGGCTACGACATCGATCTCCTGGACAGCGAGGGGCGGCGAGTCGGGCCGGGCGAAGTCGGCAACCTCTGGGTCAGAGGCGGCAGCCTGTTCACGGGCTACTGGCATCAGGTAGAGGCGACGCGGCGGGTGCTCTGCGGCGAGTGGTACTCCATGGGAGACACCTTCGTACAGGACGAGGACGGCTACTTCTGGTATCAGGGCCGCTCCGACGACATGCTCAGGGTGAGCGGCCACTGGGTGGCCCCCGCCGAAGTGGAGGCCACCCTCCTTGCCCATCCCGCCGTCCTCGAGGCGGCCGTGGTCGGCAAGCGCGACGCGGACGAGCTGGTGAAGCCGCAGGCTTTCGTCGTCCTGCGCGACGCCTCCGCCGCCAGCGATGAGCTGGGCGACGCGCTCAAGAAGCACGTGAAGGCCTCCATGGCCGCCTACAGCTACCCGCGCTGGATCGAGTTCGTCAGCGAGCTGCCGAAGACGGCGACGGGCAAGATCCAGCGATTCAAGCTCCGCGAGCCCCAGGGTGCGGCGAGTGCATCGCCCCGCGTCAGAAGCTAGTCTGAAGTGGCGAGCCGCATCCGCTCGATTTCGTCCCTGTCCCACGAGAGCGGCTTCCCCTGGATCGGTTCCCGAGCGATCATAGTAGCGCCTGGTCCGGCGCCCGCGCGCGCCGCGCGGAGCACGCGGCAGCGCGGTCGTCGGAGAGCTGCCTGCCCCGCCTGAGGCGGGGCGCGAAGGCAGGCGGACTTTCGGAGGCGCTTGAAGCATGGCCGGTCCCCTCGCAGGCGTACGCGTGCTCGACCTCACCACCGTGATCCTGGGCCCGTTCGCGACCCAAGTCCTCGCCGGCCTCGGCGCCGAGGTGATCAAGATCGAGTCCCCCGAGGGCGACGACATGCGCCACGTCGTGCCCATGCGCAGTCCCGGCATGGGCCATGTCTTCCTCCACCTGAACCGCGGCAAGAAGAGCCTCGTCCTCGACCTGAAGCAGCCGCAGGCGCGGGAAGCGCTCCTGCGGCTCATTGCCGGCGCCGACGTGTTCATCTCCAACATCCGGCCGCAGGCGCTGAAACGGCTGAGCCTCGATTACGAGACGCTCTCGGCCAGCCAGCCGCGCCTCATCTACGTCAACTGCTGCGGCTTCAGCCCGCGCGGCCCGTCCGCCGGACGGCCGGCCTACGACGACCTTGTCCAGGGCACGGCAGGCATGTCCTGGCTGCTCCAGCAGTACACCGGCGGTGAGCCAGGCTACGTGCCCGTGCCCCTGGCCGACCGCGTGACCGGCCTCCACGCCGTCTACGCCGTATGCGCCGCGCTCTTCGCACGCGAGAGGACGGGCCTCGGCCAGGCCGTGGACGTGCCGATGTTCGAAGCGATGGCCCAGTTCGTCCTCGGCGAGCACATGGGCGGCCTCACCTTCGTTCCTCCCCTGGGCGAGCCAGGATACGCGCGTCTTCTCACGCCGAATCGCCGCCCCTACCGCACCAAGGACGGCTACCTGTGCGTCCTCATCTACAACGACAAGCAGTGGCGCAGCTTCTTCGCCGCCATCGGCGACCCAGAAGGTATGGATCGCGACCCCCGCTTCAGCACCCACACGAACCGCGCCGCCGCCATCGACGAGGTCTACGCCTGGGTGGCGGAGACGATGCGCACGCGGACGACAGCTGAGTGGCGCGAGCTGCTGGAGGAGGCAGATATACCCCACGCCCCGATGAACTCGCCGGCAGACCTCCTCGCCGACTCGGAGCTGGCGGTCACCGGCTTCCTTACGCTCGAGGACCACCCAACGGAGGGACGGCTGCACGTCATGGGAACCCCCACCGACTGGTCGAAAACGCAACCGGATGCGGCCACGCCCGCCCCGCGCCTGGGCGAGAACAGCGCGACGCTCCTGGCGGCGGCCGGCTACTCGGAGGAGGAGATCCGGGCGATGGCCGAGGCGGGCGCTACCGTGCTCTGAGGAGATTCGGCCGAGAGGCCTCATAGCTATCAGGAGGAAGAGAATGAGAGACGCGGTCATTTGCAGCCCTGTCCGGACGCCGGTAGGACGCTACGGCGGCGCCCTGAAGGACGTCGACGCCGAAACGCTGGGCGCGCTCGTCGTCACGGCGGTGTTGGAGAGGACAAAACTCGACCCCAAAGAGATCGGCGACAGCATTTTCGGCCAGTGCTACCCGAACGGGGAAACGCCCGCCACCGGTAGGCTCGCCGCCCTCGCTGCCGGCCTGCCGGTAGAGGTACCCGGCTTCCAGCTCGACCGCCGCTGCGGCTCCGGCCTCCAGGCCATCTGCCTGGCAGCCATGGAGGTTCAGACGGGCGTCGTCGATCTGGCGCTCGCCGGCGGCGTCGAGAGCATGAGCCAGGCCGAGTTCTACCTCAACGGCATGCGCTGGGGGCCGAACCGCGGCAACGCCACCCTGATTGACCGCCTGGACCGCGGCCGCGTAACCTCCGGCAGCCGGCTGTACCCGGTCGAAGGCGGCATGCTGGAGACGGCCGAAAACCTCCGGCGCAAGTACAGCATCCCGCGCGAGGAGCAGGACGAGTACTCGCTTCGCTCGCACCAGCGCGCCGTGGCGGCCTGGGACGAGGGGAGGTTCGACAAGGAGATCGTCCCCGTCCCGGTGCCCCTGCGCGGCGGCGAGCAAGGACTCGTCGAACGGGACGAGCATCCCCGGCGCGACACAAGCCTGGAGAAGCTCGCCGCCCTCCGGCCCATCCGGCTGAAGCTCGACCCCGAAGCCACGGTGACGGCCGGCAACTCCTCCGGCGAGAACGACGCCGCTGCCTGCTGCATCGTCACGACGCCGGAGAAGGCGGCGGAGCTGGGCCTGCAGCCCCTCGGCAAGCTCAGGTCCTGGGCGGTCGCCGGCGTTCACCCCGCCTACATGGGACTCGGCCCCGTCCCGGCCTCGAAGAAGGCGCTGGAGAAGGCCGGCCTCACGCTGGCGGACATGGAGATCATCGAGCTGAACGAGGCCTTTGCGGCTCAGGTGCTGACCGTCACCCGCGAGTGGGGCTTCAAGGAGCGCGACTTCGACCGGACGAACGTCAACGGCTCCGGTATCTCCATCGGCCATCCCGTGGGCGCCACCGGCGTCCGCATCATGGCGACGCTGCTTTACGAGATGGAGAGGCGCGGCGCCCAGTTCGGCCTGGAGACGATGTGCGTCGGCGGCGGTCAGGGCATCGCGGCCGTGATCGAGCGCGTGAACTAGCGGGCGTCAGCAACGCCAGGCCCGAAGGGACGCATTTCGCCTACGCCAGCGCCGGCGTCGGCAGCGTGAAACCCTGCTTTGTCAAGTACGCCTGAACGAGTCTGTAATCCACCTGCCTGGGATTCACGCCCTGCTTCGCCGCCAGCGCTGCTGCCGCCCCTGCCGCCTCACCCATCGCTATGCAGTGCGGGATGAGGTTGAGCATGTTGTTGGAAACAGGGTCAGACGAGAAGCAACGACCGGCGACGAGCAGGCCCTCCATCCTACGCGGCACCAGTGAACGATAGGGCACGTACGTCTTGCCCTGTCCGTCCGACGGGCCGCGACGCCTGAACACTGCGATGGTATCGTCCTGAACCGTGCCGGCGTTCTCTCTCGTAACCGTATACTCACCAGCCAATCGCCTGCTGCCGCGTGTGCCGAGCTGAGAAGCGGTGTCCAGGATGAAGCTCCTCTCGAAGCCGGGCAGATGCTGCTTGGCGTAGCTATGCCACAACAGCATCGCCTTCCTGATGTTGACTTCCACCCACGTGAGGTCTTCGACATTCGTCGCGCTTACGCCCTTGATCCAGTTGTTGATCCAGATGACGTCCTCCTGCGGCGTGGGAAGCGGCAGCATGCAGTAGTTGGCCATGGAGGGCCTGAACACAGACCGGAGCTCTTCGCCCCAGGTGCCCTCCGCTCTGCGAACTAGCTCGCGATGCTTTTCGGGTTCCGCCTGCCTGAACTCGTTGTATCGCGCGAAGTCAACGTTGCCGAGGCGGAATACGAGCGCTAGCTGTGAGCTCCTCAGCTCGGGGTCCATCGACGCGTCAAACTCGGCTCCGGCGGAGGCGAAGATGTCGCCATCTCCCGTCGTATCCACGACGACTTTCCCGAGGATCGCCAGCCTGCCCGACTTGCTCTCGAAGATCACGCCCCGAACCGCACCTTCCTCGACAACGGCGCGACAGGCCCAGGAGTGGAGGTACAGCTTGACTCCCGCCTCTTCCACGATGCTGTTCATCACGCACTTGAGGATCTCCGGGTCGGAGTAGGCGGACCAGGTTACGCTGCCGTCCCTTACATTGCGACCGGTACGCTTCTGCCAGTAGCTGACGACCTTCTCGTCGCTCGACCCCGTCTCTTCCTTACTCGGCTGGAGACAGCCGCCCAAGGCGTCTGCCCTGTCGATGATCTCCTGGTTGAGCCCGGGCATGTACCACGGCTTGACGTCGGCAAACACCTGAGGCAGTTCCAAGACGATGCCGCCGGTGGCCATGCCCCCCAGGTGGCCGTATCTCTCCACCAGGACCGTCTTGGCGCCATTGCGAGCCGCCGTCACCGCGGCGCCGAACCCCGCGGGGCCGCCGCCGACGACGACCACGTCGGCCTCCCTGAAGACCTCGACGTCCCTAGCAGGTTCCCGAATCGTCTTGCTAGCTTCCATCAGACTGTTCTCCCTCCTCAACCTGCTTAAGCCTCAGCCCGCGAACGGGCCGTGAGGTCCCGCTGGCGAGATCACCGCGCCGGAGCTAGGGCACGACCCTCAGCTTGACGCAGGTATCGATGTTGAGGTTGACAGGGCTCGTGTGTTCCCAATCGACCTCCAGCAGCTCGTTGAAGAAGACCCCCTTGCCGCGCGCTACGGGCAGCGTCTCCGCCCAGTGGCCGGCGCAGCCGCCGATCCCCAGGCCTTCCGGGTGCATCGCCTCGGTCAGGTGGAGCCGGCCGCGCACGCGGCGGCCGTGCACCGACTCCAGCCAGACCTGCTGGCCCTCGCGCAGTCCTTTACGTCGCGCCGTCGTCGCGTTGATCGCGATGGCGTAGGAGAAGGGGTCGAGCCGTCCCGCCTCGTCCAGCCAGGGGTTCTCGTGCGTAAAGCCGTTGGTGTGGATCGTGTCGCGGTAGTAGAAGCCGTAGAGGTCGAAAGAGGGGTCGGCCACCTCGTGAGAGGGGCAGGGCAGCCAGCGCGGCAGCGGGCTGTAGTACGCGTCGTCCCAATCGAGGCCGTGCTCCCTGGCGATCGGCCTGGCCTTCTCTTCGAGCGAGACCATGAACTCCCAGTAGACAGGCACGCGCACGTCGAGGAAGGGCCGCCAGTAGACCTCCTCCACTCGCTTCGGCCAGCTGATGACGCCGTGTTCCTTGAACCACTCGATGCCGCGCTCGGGACCGAAGTTGCACTTGAGCTCCCGGTCGCAGATCTCCTCGTACGTGTATGGCGTGTCGAGGCGCAGGCGCTGGGGGCCCTCGAGCTTCAGATAGACGTTCCACACAGCGTTGTAGTCCTCGCGGATGCCGAGGCGGTCGGCGATCTCGAGGAGCACCTCCGGCGCCGGCCGGCGCTGGCCCGCGGGCTCGACGACGGGCTGCTTGACCGGCCAGCTCCAGTCCCCGAGCCCGGCCGGGTGATTGAAGATGAAGAAGGCGTTGGGACGCGAGTCGAGCGACTCCAGGTAACAGGCGTCCGGCAGGACGATGTCGGCGAAGGCGGAGAACTCGGTGAGGGCGATGTCGATCGACACGATGAACGGGATCCTCTTGAGAGTTTCTGCCACAGTTTCGCTGTTGCCCACGCTCATCAGCGAGTTCGCGCCGTAGTTGAGCATCGCCTCCGGCCGATAGGGTAGGTTGAACCGGCTCCACAGATCCTCCTGGTCGCTGGAGGCCATGGCCGTCCCGTGCATCCCCAGCGGGAAGAGGCCGCTGAGGGACATCGTGTCCGGAACCTTCGGGTCGGCGAACGGATAGGGGAGGTGGGCGGCCACCCACTGGCCGGTGACCATGAGGCCGTCGGGGCCGGCCGTGGGGACGTAGCGGGGCTTGCCCGTCTCGGGATGGCCATAGGAGACGGGGTTGAACCCCAACGCGCCACCGACGACGTCGCAGGCGCCGACCACCTGGTTGAGAAGCTCGATGGCAAGGCAGTTGTAGACCGAGTTCTTGTGACCCTGAGCGCCGCGGAAGTAGATCGCCGCCGCGGGCCGGTAGGGCAGCGTCTTCCCCTCAATCTC
>DATBWN010000116.1:0-3075 GCA_036514755.1 Dehalococcoidia bacterium
GCGACGGCGAACAGCTCGTCCAGCAGGGCTTGAGAGGAGGCGCCGGAGATGCCGGGCTCCAGGATATCGAAGGGCGTGCCGTGCTGCGTAGCGACGACGCCGCCCGCTTCGGTAAGGACGATGGCGGCCGGCGCCAGGTCCCAGGGCGCCAGCTTCGTCGGCGAGAAGGTGCCGAAGCAGTCGAGGCGGCCGCAGGCCACATAGGCGAGGCTGACCATGGGGCAGCCCAGCAGGCGCACGCCGTGAGCGCGCGGCAGGATGCGCCGCGTCGTATCGATGAACTGGGCGACGGCCGCCGGCCCGACCTCGCGGATGTGGATGCCGACGAAGGCGTCCTTCAGCTCTCGCGGCGCGACGACGTGGATGGGCCGGCCGTTGAGCGTCGCGCCCAGGCCGCGGGCGGCGCTGAACATCTCGTCGTGGATGGAGACGTAGATAGCGCCGACGACCGGCTCGGCCTCCGAGACGTAGGCGACGCCTGCCGCGAAGCTGGGGAAGTCGTGCACGTAGTTGATCGTGCCGTCGACCGGATCGATGAGCCAGCAGGCCTCCAGGTAGGGGCCGAGCTGGTCACGCGGCAGGTCGTCCTCCTCGCCGACGATGCGCTCGTCCGGGAAGGCGGCGCGGATGACGGCCACGGCGGCTTCCTGGCCCTCGGTGTCAGCGCGGCTGAGGCGGTCGCGCGGGTCGCCGTGCTTCGCCTCGGAGGCGATGCCGGAGGCGTAGTAGAGCTTCTGGACGGCGCCGGCCGCGCGCGCCGCCGCCTCAGCGACGCGGAGCCGGCGCTCCAGGTCGGGCGGCAGGCTAGCCAAGGCGGGACCGGAACGGCATCGGGTTGTTGCGTGCCAGGATATCCTCCATCCGCCGGCGAACCTGGTCGTCGTAGTAGTCGTGCGTCAGGATCCAGAACTGCTCGTTCTTGATCGCCTCGACCACGATGTCGGCAACCTGCGCCGGCTCCATGCCTTCCTCGCGCGACAGCTTCGCCACCCGCTCCTGTCGCTCGCGCTCCCGCTCCGTCGCCGGCGCGCCCGGCGTGTTCTGCAGCTCCGGCGGCCGGTTTCGCACGCTGTACATGATGCGCGTATTGATGATTCCAGGACAGAGGACGGAGGCGTGCACCTTGGCGCCGCTCTCGCGAAGGCCGGTGTAGAGGGCTTCCGAGAGGACGACGACGGCGTGCTTCGTGACGCTGTACACGCGCGAGCCCGTGGTGAGGCCGGCCATCGACGCCGTGTTGATGACGTGACCCTCCTCGTCCTGGGCGAGCATTATCGGCAGGAAGGTGCGAACGCCGTGGACGACGCCCCAGAGGTTCACGCCGAGCGTCCACTGCCAGTCCTTGACCGTCATGTCCCAGATGAGGCCGGTCGGCCCGCCGACGCCCGCGTTGTTGCAAAGCACGTGCACCTTGCCGTAAGCGGCCAGCGTCTCCCGGGCCAGCGCCTCGACCGACTCAGCCTTCGAAACGTCGGTGACGACGCCGAGGACATCGAGCTCCTGCTGACGCAGGCGCGTCACAGCGGCCTCGAGGACGGGCTCCTCGATATCGGCGAGGACGACCTTCATCCCCTCCTGCGCGAAGCGCGTCGCCAGGCCGAGGCCGATGCCGCTAGCGCCGCCCGTCACCACCGCCACCTTGCCGGCAAACTCACGCATCACCCTGCCTCCTGCGAACGGGCGGATCATAGCAGGCGTCGGCAGAAGGCGCCGCGCTGGCGTCGAAGGAGCTGTGGGTAGCGCGCTCAGTCGAGCCTGGCCAGCAGCGGCGCCAGCTCTCGCAGGTCGCTGATCACGTAGTCGGCGCCGGCGGCGCGCAGCGCGTCGTCGTTGTCGTTCGTGCGCCGGCCGATGGCGACGATGCCCGCCTCGCGCGCCAGCTGCATGTCATAGGGGCTGTCGCCGACGCGGACGGCCCGCCGGACGAGCTCCTCCAGCGAGAGGCCCAGCTCCCGCGCGGCGATGGCGAAGTGCTCGGGGCCCTTGAGGATCGCTCGTGTCGGCTGAGCGCCCATCAGGAGACGGAAGTGGTCGCGGATGCCTGCCTCGCGCAGGTGCCGGTCCATGACCTCCCTGTCCATCGTCGCGCTGATGACGAGGGTGTAGCCGAGCCGGTCCAGGTCAGCGAGGACCTCCGGCACCTCCGAAAAGAGCACCGGCGGCCGCTCCTCGAAGCGGGCGGCGATGAGCGACATGACGCGCCTGCCTTCGTCCACGCCCCGTCCAGTCAGCTCAGCGAAGCCGGCGAACAGGCCCTCGGGCGGCCGGCCGACGATGTCGTGCACGGCGGGGCGGCTGACCGCCTCCGCGACGCCGTACTCGTCGCGCAGGACACCGACGGCGTCGTCGATGAGCCCCGGCACCGAGTCGAACAGCGTGCCGTTGAGGTCGAAGAGGATGATGGTGCGCCGCAAGGCTTCGTTAGTAGATGCCGTACGCGCGCCTCACGTCGAACTCGTAGATCAGGCGCCGCTCCTCGACCATCATCCGCAGGAACTCGGCGTAGCTCTTCTCCTGGCCGAACCAGGCGAGGTAGCCCGGCCTCGATTCCGGCTGCATGGTTTGGAAGAGGCGCAGGTTAAGCTCGGGGACGTCCGGGCCGTCGAGGATGGCGACGACGGTCTCCAGGCCGAGGAAGCCGGGGCCCTCGCCGAAGACGAACAGCGTGCTTCGCGGGTCGCGGCGCAGGTTCTTGGTGCGCAGGCGCGTCTGCGTGCCCGAACTCCAGATCTTGCCGTCGACCAGCGCGACGGCGACGCGCGCGACGTGGGGCATCCCGCCTCTGCGGAGAGTGATCATCGCCGCCGACCGGTTCGTTTCGAGGAAGGCCCGAGCCTTGTCGTCCATTCTGCACTCTCCTCGCTGCAAGCTTCCTGCCGGACGATTCTCAGGGTGCCTCGGCCCGGCGCGCCGCGCAATAGAGAAGGGGCCTCGGCTCGTTAGACGTACTCGGGCTTGATGCCGAACTCGCGGAAGACGGTACCGAAGCGCTCCTTTGCGTGGGAGGTAGCGTCGGCTAGGGAGCGATGGCTGCAGGCGGGCGTGAAATCGGCGAAGGTACCGTCCGACTGCGGC
>DATBWN010000117.1:0-7366 GCA_036514755.1 Dehalococcoidia bacterium
ACGGCGCCGGCGGCGCTGGCGCTGGCCGAGGCCCTGGGCGACCGCCCGCTGGCCTCCCGCGTCTGCCAGATGGCCATCATAGCCGTTGGCAACTGGGGTGCCGCCCTTGCTTGGGGCACGCCTGAAGCGGCGCAATGGACGGAGCTTTCGGACCGTTTCGCGGACGATGGCACGCCGGCGCGCGTCCGCGCGGACATCGCGCTGGCCTTCCACGCGATGTTCAGTCAGCTCGGCACCCCGGGTACGCTGGTCATGCCGGAGAATCGCGCGTTGGAGGTGATCAGGCACGCCGACGAGCTGGCGCAGCGGTTGAGTGTGCCCGAGTTGCAGGAAGAGGTCGACACGGCCTTCATCGTCGCGTCCACCTCGCTTGACCTTGCTGAGGAGCGTCTTCTGCGCGCTCAGAGGATTAAGGCGCCGACGTACAACACCCTCTTCTTCATTTGCAACGTTTTCTTGCAACACGGCCTTCGCGACAAGGCCGAATCGGTGACCCACCAACTCCTAGAGCTCGGCGCCCGCACGCGCCAGCCCGTAGTACACCTGCTGGCGCAGACCAACGCAGTCTGGATGGACACCGCGGATGGCCGCCTGGAAGAGGCAATAAGCACTCTCGACGGCTTGCGGGCGGAAGCAGACGCCGCCGGCCATCTGACCTACTTCCGCAGCCTGGTGCTGATGACTCTCATGCCTTACTACTACCTCGGGCGGCTAGAATCTGTGGAAATGGCCTACAGGTCGGGCCAGACCATCTTCGGCGGGCTCGTCGCGGCTACCCAAGGGGAGCTTGAGCCGGCGCGAGCTGCGCTCGACCTCCTGACTAATGAGAACACGGCGGAGATGGCACCCTTCGTCAACGTCGTGATGGGCATGATCGCCGTCCTCGCCGGCCACGAGGCAGCGGCGCGCCTAGTGCTGGAACGGCTGAAGGATGCGCCTGTCGTCGCGAACGGCACGCAAGTTGGCCCTCTTAGCATCGCCCGCGTGCTCGGCGACTGCGCGGCTCTGCTCGGCGAACGGGAGGAGGCGCGGAAGCACTACGAGAAGGCTTTCGAGATATGCGACCAGATGCGCCTGCGGCCGGAGAAGGCGCTGACGGCGCTGGGCATGGCGGAGCTGCTGCTTGACGGCAACGAGGACGAGCAGGCGGAGGCGCAGCGCCACCTCGACTTCGCGGTCAGCGAGCTGCGCGAGATGAAGATGCAGCCGTGGCTGGAGCGGGCGCTGAAGCACAAGGGGCTGCTGAAGGCGTAAGACGGCGCCACCTCGACTTCGCCATCGCCGAGTTGCGCGAGATGAAGCCTGTCCTGAGCCTGTCGAAGGGCCTGTCCTGAGCCTGTCGAAGGAATGCAGCCGTGGCTGGAGCGGGCGCTGCGCCACAAAGGAATGCTGAAGGCGTGACGGGGCCTCTGAACCTCGCCCCTGCCTGCCGGGCATCCCCCTCTCCGCGCACGGAGAGGGGGACTGAGGGGGAGAGGTCGGGAGGAGGCGGCGCCACCGTGGGACTTCGACCACGGTGTGTACGCTTCGCAAAGGTGACCTCGCCAAGGTTCTGCTATACTTGACTCGCCTTACGTCAAGGACATCGCTGCTGGGTCTCCCCTGAGCAGAACCCTGTTCAGGGGAGACTGTTTGATAGGAGTACGGCGCCATTCTCGAAACCCGCCGGCAGGACATTCGCAACATCGCAATCATCGCCCACGTCGACCACGGGAAGACGACGCTGGTCGACCACATGCTCAACCAGACGGGCGCATTTCGCCAGAACCAGACCTTCGTTGCTCGCGTCATGGATTCCGGCGAGCTCGAACGAGAGCGAGGTATCACGATCTTGGCGAAGAACACCGCGATCTTCTATCGCGGGACGAAGATCAACATCGTGGATACGCCGGGCCATGCGGATTTCGGGGGCGAAGTCGAGCGAACGCTGACGATGGTTGATGGCGTTCTGCTGCTTGTCGACGCAGCGGAAGGCCCTCTACCGGGAACGAAGTTCGTTCTCAAGAAGGCGCTTGACCTCCACCTCAAGCCAATTGTCATCATCAACAAGATAGACCGTCGCGACGCTCGCCCCCACGACATCCTCGATCAGGTCTTCGAGCTCTTCCTCTCTCTCGGCGCCAACGATGAACAGCTCGACTTTCCGACTCTGTACTGCGTCGCGACCCAGGGCATCGCCCAGCGCGAACTAGACGAGAAAAGCACGACTCTTGAGCCTCTGTTCGAGACGATCCTCGCTGCCGTGCCGCCACCGCCAGGAGACACGGACTCGCCATTCCAAATGCTGATCACAACGATCGACTACAACGAGTACCTGGGCCGCCTCGGCATCGGACGCGTTAGCCGCGGAACGATCCGTCTCGGCAGCGCCATGAAAGTGGTGCACCGTGACGGCGGCCTTGAGGACGCGCGAGTGACGAAGATCTATAGCTTCGACGGCTTGAGACGCGTCGAGGTGAACGAAGCCTCGGCAGGCGACATCATTGCCATAGCGGGAATGGAGGACGTTGATATCGGCGAGACGATCGCCGACCAGGCCGATCCCACGCCCCTCTCCTTTGTGGCGATCGAGGACCCGACAATCGCGATGAACTTTCTCGTCAACAACTCTCCTCTCGCTGGCAGGGACGGCCGTTTTGTGACAACGCGGAACTTGAGGGAGCGATTGGATCGAGAGACCCGCTCCAACGTAAGTCTGCGCGTTGAGGCAACGCAGTCGCCGGAGGTATTCAAAGTCAGCGGCCGCGGCGAGCTTCACCTCGCCATCCTGATCGAGACGATGCGCCGCGAAGGCTACGAGTTCCAGGTCTCCCGTCCGGAGGTAATCCTCAAACGCGTGGAGGAGGTTCTCTGTGAGCCCATCGAGGACGTGATCGTCGAGGTGCCTGAGGAGTACGTCGGTCTTGTAATCGAGAGCTTGGGACGTCGCAAGGGCGAAATGAAGAACGTGATCGTCTCCGGCGAGAACGTGCGACTCGAGTTTCTGGTTCCGTCCCGAGGCCTCATTGGTTTCCGTGCTGAGTGCATGACCCAGACGAAGGGGACAGGCATTGTCCACCAGAGCTTGCATGGCTACGAGCCCTTCAGGGGAGAGCTGCAAGACAGGTCGCGAGGTGCGCTGGTGGCCATGGAAGCCGGCGAGGCTGTGGCCTACAGCATGTTCCGTCTGCAGGACCGCGGCTCCTTCTTCATCGAACCGGGGACGAAGGTCTACGCTGGTATGGTCGTTGGCGAGAACAACCGCAATCAGGACATCCCGGTCAACGTTTGCAAGACAAAGCAGCTAACCAATGTTCGGGCTGCTGGATCGGACGAGGCGATTCGTCTGGAACCGCCCCGCCTCTTAAGCCTGGACCAGGCGATCGAGTGGCTCGGCAACGACGAGTACCTTGAGGTCACGCCGGATTCGATCCGCATTCGTAAGCAGATTCTCAATCCCAGCGGCAGAAGCGGCTCGATCAGGATGAAGGCGTCCGCTTTCGCCTAGCGTCTAGGCGCCCTTGCATCGCAGATGGGGCACGTAGGGACAGACCTTTGGGGCCCGTCCGCCAGTTTTCCCACACCACGACGGCTGTAGCCAGTGGTCAAAGTGAGGGGAGGCCAGCTCCCCTCTGGGCTGGTCTCCCCTCCGGGCTTTTCTTGGGGTGAGCCTAACGGCTTACCAGCGGCCGCGCGGCGCGGCGTAACCGCCGCGTCTGTTGCCCTGGCCGCGGTCTTCGCGAGGCTTGGATTCGTTGACGGTTAGGGTCCGGCCCTGCAGCTGCGAGCCGTTCAAGCCGCCGATGGCTGCCTGGGCCTCCGCCTGGTTGGCCATCTCGACGAAGCCGAAGCCCCTGGGCCGGTTCGTTTCACGGTCTGTTGCGATTCGTGCGGACGTGACAGCGCCGTATGCAGCGAATGCTGCCTCGAGGTCGCGCTCCGTGGTGTCGAAACTGAGGTTACCTACAAAGATGTTCAAGGAATGCTTCTCTTCTCTCACTAGCCCGTGCGGGCACTTTCCGATACCGATAACGAAGAACCGGACCGTCTACGAGAGCCGAAGAGACGTGAAAACGCAATGCGGACTGTTCGCGGTGGGTGAGGACTCGTGTCGGTGAGCAACCCGAGATGCGTCAGAGGGAACGAATGTCGGGAGCTTGTTATCAGCATAACAGATCAGACCTGCTGCGTCTCCAAGGCGGCCCCGATAGGTTAGCAACGAGGCGCGAACGCTGTTCGGGGAGGCGAGGCGGCGGCGCAAGTTGCCGAAAACGGCCTCACTTACCTCCTCAGCGTGGCGGTGCTCGCTATGATCACCTGCCAGCCTAGTCGTCGGAATCTCGCCCTGCCCATCGCGCGACGAGCGCCCCGCCCAGCAGCGCGCTTTGCTGTCGCGCTGTTCAGTCGATTATTCCTGTAGAGATGTCACTAATCGCCAGCGGTCGCAGTGCGCTCGCGGCCGCCATCGCCTACCCGTATCGACGCATCGCGTCGCGGATCATCGCGCCCTACGCCCTGCTGACCCTGCTCTTCGCGGCAACGGGCACCTACCTGACGACGAGCGTTGTGAGCGGTTCGCTGCAGGAGCGGTTCGATAACCGGCTTGTCGAGGCGGGGCGCGCGGCTTCCGACGCCTTCGTACGCGACGAGAGACGCCATCTCGAGCTGGCGCGCGCGGTCGTTTTCACCGAGGGTGTCGCCACCGCCACCGCGGCCCGCGACTCGCAGGCCTTGGCGCGCCTCGTGACGCCCATCGCCGCCAACGGAGGACTTGAGCGGGTGGAGGTCCTCGACGCGCAGGGCGGGCTGCTACTGGGGCTGGCGAGGTCACCCAGCGAGCCGAACGCCTACGTCGCCGTCGCCGATGACGGCAGGCGCGCCGCCTGGGAGGTCGTCGCAAGCGTCCTAGCCGGAAGGGTCGACGAGAAGGGCGACAAGTTCTCCGGCCTGGTACGAACAGAGGGCGGGCCCGTGCTCTTCACCTCGGCCCCCTTGCGCAGCGGCGAAGCCCTGGTCGGCGTCGTCCTCGTCGGCACGCCGCTCGACTCGCTTCTGCCGGAGCTCAAGGGGAGCGCGCTCGCCGACGTGACCCTCTACGCGGGCAACGGCACGCCGCTGGCTTCGACCTTCAGCGGCGGCGGCAAAGACCCGGAGGCCGACCTCGACCTGACCACCAACTGGGCCTTGTCGGCGACGGGCGGCGCCTTCAAGCAGACCCGCACCCTCTTTGGCAGGGAGTTCGCCTTGCTCTACGACGAGCTCGAAATCAGGGGCGAGCCCGCGGCGCTCATATCCGTGGCCTTGCCAACGGACTTGGTGACCGGCGCTGGTTCACTGGCCGGCTGGCGGATGGCGGTTCTCTTCACCATAGGCACCACCGCCGTCTTCGTCCTCGGCTGGTGGATTGCGAGCACCCTGACGCGCCCTCTGGGCCGGCTGCTCGCCACGGCGCGGGCCGTCACGCGCGGCGACCTGTCGGCTCGCACGCGGATCAGCAGCAGCGACGAGATCGGCGCCCTCGCCAGCGCCTTCGATACCATGACCCAGAGGCTGCAGCAGCAGCACACGGGGACTGTCCGCGCCCTCGCCTCCGCGATCGACGCGCGCGACCCCTACACGCTCGGTCACTCGGTTCGCGTCGGCCAGTTGGCCATGGAGCTAGGACGTAAGCTTGCCTTGCCCTCGGCGATGCTCCAGCACCTCGAGATCGGCGGCTATCTGCATGACATCGGCAAGATAGGCATCCGCGACGCCGTCCTCCTGAAGCCAGGCGAGCTGACGGAGGAGCAGCGGGCGATCATCGAGGAGCACCCGCGCATCGGCCTGCGCATTCTCGAGCCGGTCGATCTGCCGCCCGAGGTAATCGCTTTCGTCGGCGGCCACCACGAGCGACTGAACGGCAGCGGCTACCCTCGGGGCCTCCAGCAGGACGAGATTTCGCTCGTCGCGCGCATCGCCGCCGTCGCCGACATCTACGACGCGCTCACCACGGATAGGCCGTACCGCACGGCGCTCATCTCTCGCGAAGCCTTCGAAGCGATCGCGCGCGAGGCGGACAGCGGCCTGCTCGACGGCCGCGTCGTCTACGCCCTGCACAAGGTCCTCCCTGACTGGGAGGAGCGGCTACGCGAGGACCCGGAACTGCAGGGCCTCCGCCTGCCTGAGGCGACAATGAGAGCCGCAGCATGAGATCTGAAGGCTGGATTGGGCCGCTGGCGCTGCTCGGCGCCGCGCTGGTCGCGATCCTGAGCGTGAGCCGGGTGGCCGCCTCGCTTGCCCTCCAGCAGCCCGGTGAAGCGCTCCTGGCCGTTGAGCTCGCTTCGCGCCTGAAGGCCGACTACTCCCGCGCCGCCGATCCGGCGCCGCTGGCGCCGCTCTCGCCTGCCATCGTCAGCGACGCGGCGGGCGATGCTGCGTTCACCCAGGCGTCCCGGCGCGCTGGCCAGGGGAACCGCGAGGTCGAGACGCTCGACCCGACCGCCATGCCGACCCCATCGCTGGCAACGGCGTCGCCAACAGCCGCCCCCACCGGGACGCCCAGACCCACCGCCACGCCGAGGCCGACGGCGACGCCCACGCAGACCGCCAGTCGCTCGCCGTCGCCGGTTCCGACCTCAACGCCGACGCCGTCGCCGGTTCCGACCTCGACACCGACGCCGTCGCCGGTTCCGACCTCGACGCCGACGCCGTCGCCGGTTCCGACCTCGACGCCGACGCCGTCGCCGACGCCGCCGAAGCCGACAAAGACGCCGCCGGGCCCGCCCTGCGAGCCCCTTCCCTCTTGCTTGGCGCCGTAGGACGCGAGGCTTCGACGCCGACTATGACGTCAAAGACTGCGATGCCTGAGAGGCCGGTCCCACGGCGACTGCGCGTCGAAGTCGGCTCGTGTTCTGCTGAGAAGTCGTACGCGAAGCCGATGGCTAGGCCGTGGCGTTCGGGGTCAACGCGCGCGCGAGAACAGGTTGGGGAGGTCGCCCTCTGAAGCTGAGTCTTGTCCGAGGACGTGTGCTTCCATGACGTGGTCGCGGTTGAGGAGCAGCGAAGCATGGCTCGCAACGGGACTGAGCGACATGAACAGCCATCCGTCGGTCAGTTCGAAGAACCTGGGCAGCGAACTGAGCCGACTATCAGAAGCTTCCGCCTTTCTCAGGCGCCCAATCGCTCCAGCGAAGCGCCAGTCAATCTCTCCCTGTGCCATGAAGGGCGGCACACTCAGAACGACCACAGCTCGGTCGGGCGCCGAGGTCATCGGTCCATCGCTTCTTCGATAGAGAGCATCGGTTCCTCTGATCACAAGCGCCTTGATCTGGCTTTTGTCCACCGCGAGGGTAGCCATAATGCTGGGCCGGGACCCGTCGAGCTCCGCAACAAACACAGGAGCCAGCGA
>DATBWN010000118.1:0-5603 GCA_036514755.1 Dehalococcoidia bacterium
GACGCCGCGGGGCTTCCGCGCCGGCGCCGTCAGCGCCGCCATCAAGACGAAGGCGGGCGCCCTGGACCTCTGCCTGCTCGTCTCGGAGGGGCCGTGCGCCGTCGCAGGCATCTTCACGAAGAACGAGGTCAAGGGCGCGGCTGTCGTCCTCAGCCAGGAGCGCGTCGCGGCCGGGCGGGTGCGCGCCATCGTCGCCAACGCCGGCTGCGCCAACGCCATCACCGGCGTCGAGGGCTACGAGGACGCGAAGGAGATGACCCTCCTGGCCGCGAAGCACCTGGGCATCGACGCGGAGGAGGTCGCCGTCGCCTCGACGGGCGTGACGGGCGTGCGTCTCCCGATGGACAAGCTGCGCGCCGGCATCCCGCGCGTCGCTGTCAGCGAGGAGGGAGGGCCGGACTTCGCGCGGGCGATCATGACCACGGACACACGGCCGAAGGAGATCGCCGTCAGCGTCGGCGGGCGCTACTCGCTGGCGGGCTGCGCCAAGGGTTCCGGCATGATCCACCCCGACATGGCGACCATGTTCACCTTCGTCACGACCGACGCCGACGTCTCGCCGGAGCTTCTGCGCGCCGTGCAGCGCGAGGTGGCGGACGAGACGCTGAACATGATCAGCGTCGACGGCGACACGAGCTGCAGCGATACCTTCCTGGTACTCGCGAACGGCGCGGCGGGCCTGCCGCGGATCGAGGCGGGCACGCCGGCCGCCGAGGAGTTCAAGCGGGCGCTGCTCCTCGTCTGCACCCACCTGGCGCGCGAGCTTGCGCGCGACGGTGAGGGCGCCAAGCGCCTCATCGAAGTCGTCGTGCGCGGCGCCGCGTCGCGGGAGGACGCGCGGCGCATCGCCCGCACGATAACGACGTCGCCGCTGGTGAAGACGGCCGCCGCCGGCTGCGACCCGAACTGGGGGCGCGTTCTCGTCGCCGCCGGGCGCGCCGGCGCCGCCCTGGACGAGTCGAAGGCGAGCCTGCGCCTGCAGGGCGAGCTGCTATTCGAGCGCGGCCGCGGCCTGCCCTTTGACGAGCGGGCCGTGAGCGACAAGCTGGACGCCGAGGAGGTTGTCATTGAGCTCGACCTCGGCCTCGGCTCGGGCGAGGCGACGGCTTGGGGCTGCGACCTGACGACGGACTACGTCCACATCAACGCGGACTACCGTACGTAAAGAGAAGTGGGACGGCGCTCCGCGCCGCCCAGAACGGGGCAGCCCTGGACTGGATGTGACAGCCGCGTCGCCATGGCGCACAATGGCCGCATGACGCAGAAGCCCGTCGTCGTCAAGGTTGGCGGCAGTACGCTCGGCAGCCACGACACGGCTTTGGCCGACATCGCGGCGCTGCACGCCGCCGGGCGGCCGCTCGTCGTCGTGCACGGCGGCGGCAACGCGGCGACGGAGTGGCTGAAGTTGCACGGCGTGAGCAGCGAGTTCGTCGACGGGCTGCGCGTGACGCGCGAGGACGCCATCGACGTCGTCGTTGCCGTCCTCGCCGGGCTGGTGAACAAGCAGATCGTCGCGCAGCTGCGGGCGCTGGGGTCGCCCGCCTTTGGCCTCAGCGGCGTCGACGGCGGCGTGCTGCGCACGCGCCAGCTCGACGCGCGCCTCGGCTTCGTCGGCGAGGTGACTGCTGTCGATCGGGGGCCGCTGGACGCGCTGCTGGCCGCCGGCTACCTGCCGGTGCTGGCGCCGGTGGGCTTCTGGGAGAAGGAGCCGGCGCGGCTGATGAACGTCAACGCCGACACGGTCGCCGGCGAGGTGGCGGCGGCCGTCGGCGCCGGCGACCTCGTGTTCCTCACGGACGTGGCGCACGTCCGCGACGCCGCAGGCGGCGCCATCGATGAGCTGCGCGCGGCCGAGGTCGAGGCGCTCATCGAGAGCGGCGCCGCCTGCGGCGGCATGATCCCAAAGATCCGCGCCGGCGCCCGGGCGGCCTTGGCGGGAGCGCGCTGCCTCATCGTCGACGGGCGAGAGGCGCACGCTTTGCGCAGCGTGCTCGAAGGCGCGCGCCTGGGCACGCGGGTGACCGCCTAACCGTGGCCTCCTTCCGCTTTCCCGGCAGCGAGGGCGACGACCTGGGCCCACCGCCGCCGCCGTTTCGTCTCCGGCGTCGCCGCGTCGACTTCCGCTCCTTCGGCGGCTACAACCGCTGGATCATCCTCGGCGTTGCGCTGATCCTCCTCTACGTCGTCCTCAGCACGCTGAAGAGCATCTACGTCGACTGGCTCTGGTTCGAGGGGGCGGGCTACCGCTCCGTTTACGCGAAGATCCTGCGGACGCAGGTGCTGCTCTTCCTGGCCGGCGCGGGGGTTTTCGCTCTGTTCTTCGGCGCGAACGTCTTCCTGGCGGGGCGGCTGGCGCTGCGCCAGCCGGCGCCGGGCCTCGCGGAGGCCGAGGCGGCAGCTCTGCGCCGGCTCTACCTGCTGGCGCTCATCGCCGGCACGGTCTTCCTCGCCGTCATCTTCGGCTCCATCGCCGCCGGCCGTTGGGACACGGTGCTCGCCTACCTGGAGCGCGAGCCCTTCGGCGTGGACGACCCGCAGTTCGGCCGCGATGTCGGCTTCTACGTCTTCACCCTGCCGGCGCTGCGCTTCTTCTACGGCTGGCTCATGGGCGCGGCCGTCGTGACGACGCTGGCGGCTGCCGGCCTCTACCTCTTTCGCTTCCTCGTCGCCGGCGCCGAGGAGGCGAGCGCCGGCCAGGCGAAGCGCCACCTCTGCCTGCTGCTCTTCCTCGTCGTGGCGCTGTTCTTCTGGCGCTACTGGCTGAGCCGCTTCGACCTGAGCTTCTCGACCTCGGGCGTGGTCTTTGGCGCCGGCTACACGGACGTGCACGCCCGCCTGCCGCTCATCTACCTCGGCATGGCGCTGGCGGCGCTGACAGGCGGGGCGCTGCTCGTCGCGCTCTTCCGGCGCGGCGTCGGCCTGCCGCTGACCGCCGTGCTCCTCTGGGCGGGCGTAAGCGTGGTCGCCGCCATCTTCTATCCCCCGGCGGTGCAGCGCTTCACCGTCCAGCCGAACGAGCTGGAGAAGGAGCGCCAGTACATCGAACGCAACATCGAGATGACGCGGCGCGCCTTCGCCCTGGACACGATCGACGAGCGGCCCTTCCCGGCGGCGCCGGAGGTGACAGCCCAGGAGGTGGCCGATAACCCGGAGACGCTGCGCAATGTCCGCCTGCTGGACGTGCGGCCGCTGCTCCAGACCTACGCCCAGATCCAGACCATCCGCCCCCTGTACGAGTTCCTCGACGTCGACATCGACCGCTACGTCATCGACGGCGTGCGGCGCCAGGTGATGCTCGCCGCGCGCGAGCTCAACTCCAACCGGCTGCCGGCGGAGGCCCAGAGCTGGGTCAACCGAAGGCTGCAGTTCACCCACGGCTACGGCGTCGTCATGTCGCCGGTGAACGAGGTGGTGCAGGAGGGGCTGCCGGCGCTGTTCCTGCAAGACATCCCGGTCACGGGCAAGCTGCAGGTAACGCGGCCGGAGATCTACTACGGCGAGGAGGCGGACCACTACGTCATCGTCAAGACAAAGGCGGAGGAGTTCGACTACCCGGTGGGCGAAGGGAGCATCCAGACCGTCTTCGAGGGCGGCGGCGGCGTCAAGCTGGGCTCCATGCTCACGCGCCTCGTCTTCGCCTGGGAGTTCGGCGACATCAACATCGCCCTCAGCGGCAGCCTGACCGGCGAGAGCCGCATCCTCTTCCGGCGCAACGTCCAGGCCCGCGTTCGCACTCTCGCGCCCTTCCTGACGCTCGACCACGACCCCTACCTGGTCCTCGCCGAAGGGCGCCTCTTCTGGATCCAGGACGCCTACACGACTTCGAGCAGCTACCCGTACTCGACTCCTTCCGGCGCCGGCTACAACTACATCCGCAACAGCGTCAAGGTGGTCATCGACGCCTACGACGGCACGACGACCCTCTATCTGGCCGACCCGAGCGACCCCATCGTCCGCACCTACGCCCGCATCTTCCCGGAGCTCTTCACGCCGATGGATGAGATGCCCGCTGTCCTGCGCGACCACATCCGCTACCCGGAGGCGCTCTTCCTGGCGCAGGTGGAGCAGTACCGCACCTACCACATCAAGGAGCCGGGGGCGCTCTACAACAAGGAGGACCTCTGGAGCATTCCCACGGAGCTCTTCGAGAGCTCTGAGGTCATGGTGCAGCCCTACTACGTCATCATGCGCATCCCCGGCGAGACTCGAGAGGAGTTCGCGCTCATCCTGCCGCTGACGCCGGCGCGGCGCGCCAACACCATCGCCTGGGTCGCCGCCCGCTCCGACGGGGCGAACTACGGCAAGCTCCTCGCCTTCCGCTTCCCCACCGAGTCGCTGGTCTTCGGGCCGCGCCAGGTGGAGTCGCGCATCGACCAGGACCCGGCGATCTCGGCCCAGTTCAGCCTCTGGGGCCAGTCGGGCTCGCGCGTCATTCGCGGCAACCTGCTGATGATCCCCATCGGCAGAGGCAACCTCTTTGTCGAGCCGATCTACCTGCAGGCGGAGACGAGCCAGCTGCCGGAGCTGAAGCGCGTCGTCGTCACCAACGGCAACCGCATCGCCATGGAGGCGACGCTGGCGCAGAGCCTGGAGGTTATCTTCGGCGCGGCGCCCTCCAGCCTGCCGTCCGGCGGCGCCACGCCGGCGCCGCAGCCATCGCCGACGCCCGCAGCTGGGGCGACCGTGACGCCGACGCCGACGCCCGGCGGGCCCGTGAGCGTCGCCGAGCTGGCCCGGCAGGCGGACGCCGCCTTCCAGCGCGCCCAAGAGGCGCTGCGCAACGGCGACTTCGCCACCTACGGCCAGGAGATCGCCCGCGTCGAGGAGCTGATTCGCCAGATCGTGGCGCTGACACAGTAGACAACTTCCGACCCTCACCCTAGCCCTCTCCCTTGAATGGAGAGGGGATAAGTTAGCCTCCTCTCCCTCCTAGGGAGAGGATTGAGGTGAGGGTGCGGTGCTTCGACAGGGCAGCCTGCAAGGAACAGGAGGAAGGAGACAGGAGACAGGGAACAGGCGGGTCGGCCCTTGCCCCCATTCCCGGTTCCTGGTTCCTTGTTCCTACCTGATGCTACAATCGATTCTCCCGCGTTCAGACTCAGGCCAAGGAGCGTCCCTATGACCGACTGGAAGGAAATCGAGAGCCGCGTGTTCATGACCACGGGCCGCCGCATGCCCGTCGTCGTCGTGCGTGGTGAGGGGACGCGTGTCTGGGACGACGCCGGCAAGGCCTACCTCGACTTCTTCGGCGGGCCTGCCGTCCACAGCCTCGGCCACTGCCACCCTGTCCTCGTCAAGGCCATCGAGGAGCAGGCGCGGACGCTGATCCACGTCTCCAACGCCGTTTACTCCGTGCCGCAGCTGCAGCTGGCGGAGCTTCTCGTCGCCAACTCCTGCTTCGACCGCGTCTATTTCTCCAACAGCGGCGCCGAGGCGAACGAGGCGGCGATCAAGCTCGCGCGCAAGTGGGGCAAGGAGCGCAAGGAAGGCGCCTTCGAGATCATCTGCGCCGTGGACGCCTTCCACGGCCGGACGCTCGCCTCGGTGACGGCGACGGGCACGGAGCGCTACAGCGCGCCCTTCGCGCCGCTGCCGCCCGGCTT
>DATBWN010000119.1:0-7726 GCA_036514755.1 Dehalococcoidia bacterium
GCGGACATCGACGACATCATTGTGAAGGTCAACTTCACGATCGTCGGCCCGCCGGCGACCCTGACCATCGACGCCTCACCCAAGACCCTGGTCTGCGGTGAGAAGGCGACGTTCACGGGCACGGTGAAGGACGCCATCGCCCAGAACGTCTCCAACGGCACGCCCGTTGACCTCTGGACGAACTTCGGTGGTGTGACCATCCCGAGCTCTACCACCAACACCTTCGGCATCCAGGGTGCCACGGCGACAGGCGGCGGCGCTTACAGCGGCTTCCTGCTGACCAGCACCACGAACGAAGGCCCGTACGAGGTCGTCGCTCGGGTTGCCACCGGCATCCCCGGCGTCTACCTCTACGCGCAGACCACTGTGACCTGCGCGAAGAAGGCCGCCGCTGCTCCGGCAGTCGGCGCTCCTGCGACGGGCACGGGTGGTAGCCTTGGCGCCCCCAGCACTGGTGACGCTGGCCTGGCCGACGCTGGCAACAGCTCGGTCCTGTTCAGCATCGCTGGTGCGGTAGCCTTCGCCATCGCTGGCGTCGCGACCCTGCGGTTCGCGCGTCGGTAAGCGAAGAGGTCCTTCCTCGGAAGGAAGGACAGACCGTAAGGTCGAACAAGGGGCCGTCCGCAAGGGCGGCCCCTTTGTTTGGGCCCCGTCCGTCTTTGCGAGACCCTTCTTTGACTGGCCGTGGCATGTCACGAGTGCCAACTGACGAAGCTCGCTATATTGCTTCGCAGAGCCTCTCCTGAGCTATGCGAAGGGCTCGAAAACACAAGGAACGCGCCGGAGAGGCCGTAATGGAAGTCTTCCGTAATGAACGCCGCACGCGCTGCCCGATATTCGTTTAAGATACGAGGCAGCCTAACAAGTAGGAGTACGCTATGCGGTGGATACATCTCCTGATGCTGCCGGTTGTCTTGGCGGGCCTGGTCAGCGTCGTGCTGGCCGGGACTGGTGGCCCCTCGGCGGCGGCTCCTGAAGACGAGATCGTGTCCGTCTTGGGCCGCTCGCGGGTTGGCGGACGAGACGTCTTCGTCCACATAACCTTCGTCGTTCCCGCCGGCCGCGACAAGCAAGAGCTTGCTGAAGCGCTGCTTGCCGCCCAGGGCGCCGTGCCCGACATCGAATCGGCTGCCTTCGTCGCATCGGGCTTTCTCTGGCCTCAGTTCAGCGACGCCTCAAGCTCAAACAACTTCGTGCCTCAGTACTACAACCGGTCTGGCCAGCCGTCCGATGGCGCCGCCACCTCCTTTCGCAGGTCACAGACGACCTGGACGAACGTGCCCAGTTCCCGCTTCACCTTTGCCTACGCCGGCTCCACCACGCGCTGCCCATCCCTCGTCGACGAGTGCGCGGGCGCCCAGGCCTTCGATGGCCGGAACGATGTGGGCTGGCTAGTGCTAGGCGGGTGCTGCACCCTCGGCGTGACGTGGTACGGCATCGGCCCCTCCGGACACGAGGCCGACATGGCCCTCAACACCTCACTTCCCTGGTCGACTACTGGCGGACTATACGACATCGAAACAGTGTTTCTTCACGAGAATGGCCACGTCGCTGGTCTTGGCCATTCGACCTCGATAGGCGCCGTGATGAACGCGAGCTACCAGGGCGTCCGGCGTACGCTCGCTTGCGACGATATCAGCGGGATAAGCGCGCTCTACCCAGACGCCGGCGTCAACCCCTGTTTGGCAACCCCGACGCCCACGGCGACGCTGTTTCCGGGCGGCGGCCTGCCCGTTCCGCCTTCTCTCGGTCTGCCTCCCGCGTTCTGCCCCCCGTTTTGCCTACCCCCGGTCTGCCTACCCCCGATCTGCATACCGTAGCTATTCCATGCACACTTACGGTCTGGTGGGGTTGCCACTAGTCGCCAGAGCCCTTGACGGCTGACGGCTGAAAGCTTGTCCTGAGCTTGTCGAACGGCTTGTCCTGAACTTGTCGAAGGGCTTGTCAGCCATGATCACAATCGGCCTCACCGGCGCCATCGCCTCCGGCAAGAGCGAGGTTGCCCGCCGCCTCGAAGCCCGCGGCGCCTTCCGCGTCGACGCCGACCGCGTCGCCCAGGAGACCTACGCCGCCGGCGGCCCCGCCTACGACGCCGTCGTCCAGGCCTTCGGGCGCGAGATCGTCGGCCCGGACGGCGCCGTCGACCGCCGCCGCCTCGGCGCCCTCGTCTTCGCCGACCCGGCCCGCCTGCGCCAGCTCACCGACATCGTCTGGCCCCCTACCGCCGAGAGCCTCGCCGCCATCGTGCAGAAGCAAGCCGCCGCCGGCACCGGCGTCCTCGTCCTGGAGGCGGCTGTCCTCCTCCAGGCCGGCTGGGACCGCCTCGTCGACGAGGTCTGGCTCGTCCGCGCCCCCCTGGCCGTCGTCCGCGAGCGCCTCCAGCGCGGCCGCGGCCTCACGCCGGAGGAGGTCGAGGCGCGCCTCGCCGCCCGCGTCGAGCCCGACGTCGCGCGGGCAGACATCGTCATCGACAACGACGGCGACCTCGCCGCCCTGGAGCGCAAGGTCGAGGACGCCTGGACCGCCCTGCAGAAGCGCGCGAAGCTGTAGAATGTAGTGAAGACGTAGCTGCAGGTCTTTAGACCTGCCTGCATACAAGCAGGCCTGAAGGCCTGGAGCTACATCGACAGGGGGACGGCGAGATTAGCAACGAAGAGTTCCGCTTTCAGGACGAGGTCTCCTCCTACCGCGAGTACGCCATCGAGGAGTACAAGCCCCACGTAGAGCCCTACTACCTGGCCATCGGCGGCGAGATCGACATGTTCAGCGCCGCCTTCGAGGAGCGCATCCCCGTCCTCCTCAAGGGCCCCACAGGCTGCGGCAAGACCCGCTTCGTCGAGTACATGGCCTGGCGCCTCGGCCGGCCCCTGGCCCTCGTGCGCGACAAGGACAAGCCCTCCTCCCAGAACGGCGACTTCGACCAGGCCCTGCCCGTCGTCACCGTCGCCTGCCATGAAGACCTCACCGCCTCCGACCTCGTCGGCCGCTACCTGCTGGAGGGCGAGACCACGCGCTGGATCGACGGCCCCCTCACCCGCGCCGTCAAGGCCGGCGCCATCTGCTACCTGGACGAGGTCGTGGAGGCGCGCAAAGACACCACCGTCCTCATCCACCCCCTCACCGACTACCGCCGCCTCCTGCCCATCGAGAAGCGGGCGCAGGTGCTCGAAGCCGCGGACGGCTTCCTCCTCGTCATCTCCTACAACCCCGGCTACCAGAGCGCCCTCAAGGACCTGAAGCACAGCACCCGCCAGCGCTTCATCGCCATCGACTTCGACTACCCGCCGCGCGCCCAGGAGGCCGAGATCATCGCCCACGAGGCCGATGTCCCGGAGCGCGTCGCCAACGACCTCGCCAAGCTGGGCGAGAAGGTGCGCAACCTGCGCGAGCACGGCCTCGCCGAGGGCGTCAGCACGCGCCTGCTCATCTACGCCGGCAAGCTCATGCGGCGCGGCATCCCGCCCCGCGTCGCCTGCCAGTCTGCCGTCGTCTGGTCCCTCACCGACGACATCGAGGTGCAGCGCACCCTCGAAGAGGTCGTCAGCTCCATCTTCGAGTAGGCAGTCCAGGCGGGGCGAAGCGGGGGTACAGGGGGCAGAGCCCTCCTTCGGCAGGCTCAGGACGCAGCCTGACGGGGGGCTTGGGGGGTGTCCCCTCGCAAAACAATCCCTAAACTAGGCGGAGCAGACCAAGGCCCTGAGCACCTGCGAAGGGCCGCCGGCATGCGCAGCCCGACAAAGGAGACCTCATGCCCACCATCGCCGACCTCCAGCGCACCGGTCAGCGCCAGTTCCGCGCGCCGCCCGAGCGCGTCATCGACACCAACAAGACCTACACAGCGACCATGAAGACCGACCACGGCGACATCGTCATCGACCTCGCCGCCAAGGACGCGCCCATCACCGTCAACAACTTCGTCTACCTCGCCTGCGTCGGCTTCTACGACGGCCTCGCCTTCCACCGCGTCATCAGCAACCCGCCCTTCGTCATTCAGGGCGGCTGCCCGCGCGGCGACGGCAGCGGCGGCCCCGGCTACCGCTTCGCCGACGAGTTCAGCGCCAGCTGGCGCCACGACGGCCCCGGCGTCCTCTCGATGGCCAACGCCGGCCCGGGCACCAACGGCAGCCAGTTCTTCATCACCCTCGCCGCCCAGCCGCACCTGGACAGCCGCCACTCCGTCTTCGGCCGCGTCACGGCCGGCCTCGACGCCGTCCGCGCCGTCAGTCAGGGCGACAAGATCATCAGCGTCGAAATCGAAGAGAAGTAGCCTGCGTCTCTTCGCATCCTGCGCCCCGACGTGTCGGGGCTTGTCTGCTTCGTTCCGGTGAAGGGTCTGAGGGGGACACCCCCTCAACCCCGGCAGGGATTGCATCCCTGCACCCTGCCTGGGTTTCGTAGCATGTCCGGCGGGAGTGCAGAGAGCCTGTCCTGAGCTTGCCGAAGGAGCGCAGCGCCTCTGCTCGGCGAGTCTGAGGGGTGTCCCCCTTGGGCCCTCTACTCTGGTGGAGCAGACAAGGCCCGGCGTTCGGCGCAGGGCCGCAGGATGCGAAGCCGAGGCCGGCGCGAGATTGGCCTTCCCGCGCCCGCGCTCGATAGAATAGCCTCAGACTTCCCTCTTCCTTTCAGGGAGAGGGTTGGGGTGAGGGTCAATGTCCTTGGACGAGACCTACCTGCAGGAGGCCGAAGACCGCCTCGCCGCTGTCTCGCCGCCGCTGCGCGACGCCTTACGCGAGTCGCTCGCCGACCTGACCGCTGGCCTGACCGACGCCCAGCTGCGCCTCTTCGTGGACGAGGGCCTGGAGCTCGCCTCGCGCTCCCTGCGCTCCTGGGAGGCCGGCGCCGACTACTTCCGCATCGCCCCCCTCCTCCTCGCCCGCATGGACGAGGCCTCCTTCCGCCAGTGGGCCGCCGGCGGCCGCGCCCTCGCCGAGCTCGCCGCCGCCATCGCAGGCGCCTACTTCAAGGCCAGCCCGGACGTCCTGCCCGCGCTGGCAGGCGCCCAAATGGGCGAGTGGGCCCACCTCGGCGAGCGCCTCTACAAGGCCACCTGGAAGTCGATATCCCTCGCCTCCACCTTCTTCGCCCTCAGCCCCGTCCTCCTGCGCCGCCTCACCCTCAGCGAGCTCGGCCGCCTCGCCCGCGTCCTGGAGGGCATCTCCGACCGCTCCGCCGACCTCGCCGCCGCCTGCCTCGACGCGGCGCCGGGCGCCGTTCACAACCTCACGCGGGCGGAGGTCGCCGCCTTCCTCGACTTCGCCGCCGCCATCTCCGAGGGCGCCTGGCCGGAGGCCAGCCTCTACTTCCAGCGCGGCCCAGACCTCCTGCGCGGCGTCGAGGCAGGCCAGCGCGGCCGCTACCTCCAGCTCGCCACGCGCGTCGCCCGCCGCCTCGGCCGCCAGGCCTACGTCCTATTCGCCGAAGGCGGCCTCGCCCTGCGCGAGGTCGCCGAGGAGCGTCACGGCCGCCTCATCGACCTCGCCGAGGGCCTCGTCGGCCTCTCTCCCCAGGCAGCGATGGCCTTCCTCAAGTCAGCGCCCGTCCTCGCCGAGCGCCTGCGCCCGGACGAGCTGGAGGCGTGGTACGAGGCCGGCCTCGACATCCTCGGCGGCAGTGTCGAGGGCGGCGAGGCCTTCTTCCGCCTCGAGTCCGGCAAGGCGGAGGAGACGATCCAGGCCCTCTCCGCCCGCGTCGAGCTGAGCCGGGTCGGCGAGCTGCTGCGCCTCTACGGCAAGGCTCTCACCGGCGCCAACATCTCCGTCCAGCCCGTCAGCGCCCTGGCGGAGAAGGGCATCGGCTGGGTGAGCGAGCGCGGCCCCTCCACGGAGGGCTCCGCCGTCTACCTGCCGGAACACATCGAGCAGTACGAGAGCAAGGCGGACAACTTCGCCGTCTTCAAGGTCTACGCCACCCATCAGACCGGCCACATCGAGTTCGGCAGCTTCGGCTTCAGCTTCCGCCGCGCCGGCAAGGTCCTGCCGCGCCGCCGTCACAAGGTCGAGCGCGAGCGGCGCGCTGCCTTGAGCTCGTCGAAGGGCGCCCAGGGCCTGACCAAGAAGCGCCGCTGGCTCACCGACATGGAGCGCTTCTTCGACCTCTTCGTCGACCGCCAGCTCGCCGCCGACCTCTTCACCATCGCCGAGGACCTGCGCACCGATAGCTACATCAAGGTCGAGTACGGCGGCATCCGCCGCGCCGGCCGGCGCGTCCAGGAGGAGGAGCTCGACCGCCGCCCCTCCGTCCGCGGCCTCCCCCTGCGTCAGGCCTTCGTCGAGAACCTGCTGCGCGCCAGCCTGGACGGCGAGACCACCATCGAGTGGCTCAAGGCGCTGGCGGCGCTCCTCGCCCAGGCGCTGCAGACCCTCGCCCGCCTGCGCCGGCCGCGGGCCAGCGTCGAGGACGCCGCCGAGGCCGCCCTCATCCTCTACGAGCTCGCAGAACGCGTCCCCAACCTGCCGCCCGAGGCCCTGCAAGACCTCGACTGGGAGGAAGTCACCGAGGAGCAGCTGCAGCAGCTCCTCCAGATGGCCGGCGACCAGAACGAAGGCCTCGACGAGCTCCCCGAAGGCACCGAAATGCCCTACGAGAGCCCCGACCAGGTCGAGTTCCGCGGCGACTTCAAGCCCGAGCTCGTCCAGCTCCTCATGCGCATGCGCCTCCAGCAGCAGGAGGGCGAGGACAAAGACCAGCTCGCCGACCTCACGGCGGAGCAGATCAAAGAGCTGCTCGAGAAGAGCGTCGAGCTCGAATTCGACCCGGACGAGATGGACATGTCCGCCTTCACCGCCTTCATCGAGAACCTGGAGCGGGAGGCCGGCAGCCTCCCCGACCAGGACCTGCCGGACGACGCCGAGGTCATCGAGCAGCCGGGCCCCCAGGCCGGACTGCCCGTCGAGGTCAAGACCTACTACTACGACGAGTGGGACTTCCGCGCCGCCGACTACAAGCCGCGCTGGTGCGCCGTCCGCGAACGCCCCCTGGACGAGGGCGCGGAGGAGTACTACGACCGCGTCCTGCGCGAGCACGCCGGCCTCGTCAACGAGACGCAGCGCCAGTTCGAGCTGCTGAAGCCGGAGACCTTCCGCAAGATCAAGCGCCTGGAGGACGGCGAGGACGTGGACGTCGACGCCGCCCTCGACTTTCTCATCCAGAAGCGCGCCGGCCACGGCGACGTGCCCAAGATCTACTGGCGCCGCAACAAGATCGAGCGCGACGTCGCCGTCGCCTTCCTCCTCGACATGTCCGCCTCCACGGACGAGGAGGTCGAGAAGCGCCGCCCCCGCTACGACTTCAACTACGACGCCTCAGACCCGCGTCGCTACCAGCAGTTCATCGCCCAGATGCGGCCCCAGCCCGGCAGCCTCGCCGAGCCGCCCAAGCGCATCATCGACCTGGAGAAGGAGAGCCTCGTCCTCCTCACGCACGCCCTGGAGGTCATCCACGACCGCTACGGCATCTTCGGCTTCTCCGGCTACGGCCGCGAGAACGTCGAGTACTTCGTCATCAAGGACATGGACGAGCCCTTCAGCGAGACCGTGCGCCGCCGCATCGACCGCGTCACGCCCATCCGCTCCACGCGCATGGGCCCCGCCATCCGCCACACCACCTGGAAGCTGGAGGAGTGCGACGCCAAGGCCAAGATCCTCTTCCTCGTCTCGGACGGGCGGCCGCAGGACCACGGCTACGGCCGCGACCGCACCGAGAAGGAGTACGCCATCCACGACACCCA
>DATBWN010000120.1:0-3440 GCA_036514755.1 Dehalococcoidia bacterium
AAGCGCAGCTCCAGCACCTTGCGCTCGCGCGGGGCCAGGCTCGCCAGCACGTCCATCACCTGCTCCTTCAGGAGCTGGTGCGCCGCCGCGTCCGCCGGCGCCAGCGCCACCGGGTCCTCGATGAAGTCGCCGAGGTGGGAGTCCTCCTCCTCGCCGATCGGCGTCTCCAGCGACACCGGCTCCTGCGACACCTTCATGATCTCGCGCACCTTCTCCGGCGCGATCTCCATGCCGCGGCCGATCTCCTCGCTCGTCGGCTCGCGGCCGTACTCCTGCACCAACCGGCGGCTCACCCGCACGAGCTTGTTAATCGTCTCGACCATGTGCACGGGTATGCGGATCGTCCGCGCCTGGTCGGCGATGGCGCGCGTGATCGCCTGGCGGATCCACCAGGTCGCGTAGGTGCTGAACTTGTAGCCCTTGCGGTAGTCGAACTTCTCGACGGCGCGGATGAGGCCGATGTTCCCCTCCTGGATGAGGTCGAGCAGCGACATGCCGCGGCCGATGTACTTCTTCGCCACGCTGACCACCAGGCGCAGGTTCGCCTCCGTCAGGCGCTTCTCCGCCGCCAGCCCTTCTCGCTTCAGGCGGTCGAAGTGGGCCTGGAGCGCGTCCTCGCAGCTCGCCAGCGCCTCCTTCGCCTCGAACTTCGGCGGCAAGAGGGCGCCCTGGCCCGCGGCCGCCGCCATCATCGAGACCAACTCCGGCAGCAGGATGTGCGTGACGATGGACAGGCGGACGATGGAGCGCGCCGCCTGGTCCTGCTCCACGCCCCGCGCCTCGGCCACCGCCTCCGCGAACTCGAGGTCCATCTCCGCGTCGATGAGGCTGCGCAGCGCCGGGTCGCCCAGCCGGTCGGCCAGGGACGACCTCTGCGGCAGCTGGAGGTGCTTGACGGCCACGTCCAGCACCGGCTTCAGCTGGCTCAGCTGCTCGAAAAGCGTGAGGGCGACCTCGACGGCGCTCGGCTCGCTGCCGTGCTCCCCGCGCCAGGTCTGCTCGATGGCCTCGATGTGCTGGCCTTCCTCCATCTGGCGCGCCAGGCGCTTCTCGTCCGCCGCCGAGAGGAGGAAGACCTTGCCGATCTCGCGCAGGTACATGCGGACCGGGTCGTCGATGCCCTCCTGGTCCTCCAGGGCGACGCTGCTCGCCGTCGCCTCCCGCTCCTCGTCCGCTTCGGCCGAGAGCTTGATGTCGGGCTCCGACCAGATGTCGGAGCCGATGCCGCGCGTTCGCGTCTCGATCATGTCGGCGACGCGGCGGAAAGAAGCCTCGCCGCCGACCTCGCTCGTCGTCAACAGCTCGCCTGCACCGCTGCCGGAGACGCCCTCTATAGCCACTCGATTTGTCACCTAACCACCTTGCAATACATCGCCCCGACGACAGTCGGGGTCAGCGCGGGGTCCTTCCGCTTCTATGGGGTGGAGCGACTTCCTGGATGGTCGGGGTGTTGACCTTCGATCAACCGGCGGTGGAAGCGCAGGCCTGCTTCCATATCCTCGAGGAGTCGGGACGCCGCCCCGACGACTTCGGGGTCTGCGTCCTCCGGGGACTCCTCCCCGCTGCCTGCGCCTCTTCCTGAGCCTGTCGAAGGACTCAGCTTCGCTCGGGCGATGGACGCAACTTGCCCCGGCCGCACCCCTGCCTCTCCCTCGGCAAGGGCCAGGGCGCTGGCCTCCTTTACCGCCCTCATTCTACCTTGCTCCAGCCGCTCCACACAATCTAACAACGCCACCTCCGCCTGCTCCGTTTCAGTGACGTGAACGCGAGTTTTGAGGACATTCTGATAGTGCTCCCAGAGCTCCGTCTCCTCCTCCAAGACGGCTTCGCCGGCCCGCCAGCGCCGGAACAGCTCCCGGTTCTCGCTCAGGCTGAACAGCTCCTCCGAGAGCTCATCCGCCAGGCGCCCAAGCTCCGGCTTCAGATAGAGCAGCGCCAGGCAGAACTCCTCTTTTGCTGCCGCCGCGGCCGTCTCGGGGCGCACGACAGGCCTCGCCTGCTCTGAGGCGTCGCTTTCCGCGGTTCGTCCTCTCGCCCTGCTGCTCCGGAGCCGCCTGATCTCTCGCCACAGCTCGTCTTGAAGCGCCCGGTCACCGCGGGCCACGCGATGGAGCCATTCGCCCCGCTCGTTTGGGCTGTCGATCTCAGCGATCAACGGCAGCATCTCGTCTGCTATGACTTGGCGGTCTCTGGGATTCGTGAGGTCTTTGCCCGCACACACGATGGCGTAGTAGTGGTCAACCACCGGACGCGCCGCCTCCACGGCTGCCGTCCAGGCCGACGCGTCGGCGCGGATCAGCTCGTCCGGGTCCTTGCCCTGCGGCAGGGCCAGCACGCGTATGTCCAGCCGCTTCGGCCGCACCCCGGCTCTCCCGGGGCGCTCGGCGGCCGTGGCCACCACCTGCACGGCGCGCAGGTTGGCGGCGCTGCCCGCCTCGTCCGCGTCCATGGCGAGCACGACGCGCTCGGCGAAGCGCTGGCAGAGCGCGGCCTGCTTATCCGTCAGCGACGTCCCCATGGAGGCGACGACGTTACGGAAGCCATGCTGGTGGGCAGCGATGACGTCCATATAACCCTCGACTATGACGGCGGTGCTGCTGCTGCGGATGTCGTCCTTGGCCCTATCGAGGCCGTAGAGCACTCCTCCTTTATCGAAAATCGGCGTCTGGGGCGTATTCATGTACTTTGGCCCCTGCTCCGCCTTCTCAGAGCCGCCCGGCAGCACCCTGCCGCCGAAGCCGACGACGCGGCCGCGGTCGTCCCTTATCGGGAACATTAGCCGGTCGCGAAAGCGGTCGTAGGTGCCCCTTTCGCCCTCGATGAGCAGGCCGGCCTCCACCAGCTGCGCCTCCGCGAAGCCGCGCGCCAGCAGGTTGCCGCGCAGCCCGTCCCAGCCCGCCGGCGCGTAGCCCAGGAGAAAGTCGCTCACCGCCCCGCGGTCGAGGCCCCGCTCCTCCACGTAGGCGCGGGCCGGCGACACGTTCTGGAGCAGGCCGTGATAGAAGAGCGCCGCCGCCTCGTTGGCGTCCTGCAGCGTCTTCATCTCCTCCCGACGGCGGCCATCGCCGCGCAGCTCCACGCCCGCTCGCTCCGCCAGCAGGCGCAGCGCCCCGGCGAAGTCGAGGTTCTCCTTACGCGCGACGAAGGCGATGACGTCGCCGCCGGTGCCGCAGGCGCCGAAGCAGCGCCAGCTCTGGCGCTCCGGCTGGACGATGAAGGACGGCGTCTTCTCGTTGTGGAACGGGCAGAGCGCCCGGTAGTAGCGCCCCGCCTTCTGCAGGCGCACGTAGCCCCCGACTACGTCGACGATGTCGAGCCGCGCCTTTACCTCATCGACCGCGCTCATGTGCCTCCCCGCCCGCGTTTCGTCTCTGGCATACCATGCCCGTCAATAGTCCAGTCGCCGCTGACAATAACGCTCCCAATGCCAGCCTTCAGCC
>DATBWN010000121.1:0-10866 GCA_036514755.1 Dehalococcoidia bacterium
ACGCGCACGTAGGTGTCGGTGAGGCCCTCCCAGCGTCCGTCCTCGCGGCGCTTCTCCCAGAGGACGGGAGACATCGTTCCCAGGAAGCGGCGGCGATAGGCCGCAGACATCTCGCCGGCGAGCGCGAGGAGGCGATGCACGCGCTCCTTCTTCACCGGCTCCGGCACCTGGTCCGGCAGCTTGAACGCGACGGTGCCCTGCCGCTGCGAGTAGGGAAAGACGTGCACGCCTGCGAAGGCCATCTCGCGGCAGAAGGCATAGCTCTCCTCGAGCTCCGCCTCCGTCTCGCCCGAGAAGCCGACGATGACGTCCGTCGTTATCGCCACGTCCGAAATCGCCTCGCGCAGGCGGTCGACGGCGGCGCGATACTGCGCGGCGCTATAGCGACGGCGCATGCGCCGTAGCACCGTCTCGCTGCCGCTCTGCAGCGCGAGGTGGAAGTGACGGCAGAGTCGCGGGTCGCGCCACAGCTCGATGAGCTCGTCCGTCAGGTCCTGCGGCTGCACGGACGACATGCGGATGCGCGGGATGGCGGTCTCGGCGAGCAGCGCGCCCATCAGGTCATGCAGCGAAACGCCCCGATCGCGACCGTAGGCGCCGAGCTGCGTGCCCGTGATAACGACCTCCTGCGCGCCCTCCGCCTCGCGCGCCCGCGCCTCGGCTAAGATGGCCTCGACACTCTTGCTGCGCTCGCGGCCGCGCGTGCGGGGGATGATGCAGAAGGCGCAGACGTCGTTGCAGCCCTGCTGGGCGGCGATGAAGGCGCGCGTCTTCAGCGTTCTACGCACTCCCTCGCCCTCTGGGAGAGGGCCGGGGTGAGGGCGTGCTTCTGCAGGACGCAGCTCGATGATCCGCTCCGCCAGCGCAAGCTGCGCTGGCTGACGATAGGCGAGGTCGGCGCCGAGGGCGTCGATGGTCTGCGGCGAAGCCGTCTCCAGCAGGCAGCCCGTCAGCGCGACCGTCGCCTTAGGCGCGACGCGACGCGCCAGGCGCACGAGGTGACGTGACTTCTGGTCGGCGACGTGGGTGACGGAGCAGCTGTTGACGATGACGGCCTCGGCGTCCGCCGGCCGGTCGACGACGCGCCAGCCGGCTTCGCGCAGGCGCCGCGCGATCGCCTCCGAGTCGGCGATGTTGAGCTTGCAGCCCAGGGTGAGGATGGCGGCGGTGGCGGGGCGGGCGCTTTCCGACATAAGCCTACGCAGCGATCATAAGGGCTCGCAGGCCGCTGTCAAACGCGACCGACTCCCTGGTATCCAGCTTGTCCGAAGCAGCGGCTGGACGCTATCCTGTTCCTTACCGAAGGGGAGTATCCCTGAACAGCGTCATCGTCAGGACACCCCGATTCGTCGGGGCCGGTGCGCGGCCAGAGTGCGGGACAGACCTTCGGCTGATACGGCATCAGCTGGAGGTTTCTTTTTGACAATCGATCTCTGGGTCTGGCCGGCGTTCATTGGCCTCATCTTCTTCCTCATCGCGCTCGACCTGGTGTTCTTCCACCGCGAGGCCCACGAAGTCTCGCTGGGCGAGGCGTTCGTCTGGAGCATCATCTGGACGGTGATCGGCGTTGGCTTCGCCGGCGTGATCCTGATCTGGCACGGCAGCACCGCGGCGGGCGAGTACCTGGCGGGCTACGTAATCGAGCGCAGCCTCTCCGTCGATAACATCTTCGTTTTCGCGCTGATCTTCAGGTACTTCTCGGTGCCGCCGGCGTATCAGCACCGGGTGCTGGTCTGGGGCATCGTGGGCGCGGTCGTGTTCAGGATCGCGTTCATTGCGGCGGGCGCGAGCCTGCTGGACGCGTTCTCCTGGATGATCTACGTGTTCGGCGGATTCCTGGTGTTCACGGGCGTGCGCATGGCGATTTCGAAGGAAGTCGAGGTACACCCGGAGAACAACCCGGCGCTCCGGTTCCTGAGACGCCTGATGCCGATAACCAGCGACTACGAGGGCACGCGCTTCTTCGTGCGGCAGGCCGGCGTGCTGATGGCGACGCCGCTGCTGGCCGTGCTGGTAGTGATCGAGACGACGGACATTATCTTCGCGGTAGACTCGATTCCGGCGATCTTCGCGGTGACGGACGATGCGTTCATCGTTTTCACATCGAACGCATTCGCGATCCTGGGCATGCGGGTGCTCTACTTCATGCTGGCCGGCGCGATGCACCGCTTCGTCTACCTGAAGGCGGGCCTCTCCGTGGTGCTGGTGTTCGTGGGCGTGAAGATGCTCTCCGAAGAGGTCTACCACACGTCGATCTGGATTTCGCTGGGGGTAATCGCGGCAGTGTTGACCATCGCAATCATCGCGTCGCTGGTAGTCACGGGACGAAGAGGGCAAACGGAGCTTGGCCCAGCGTCGTCGCATGGTTCATAGTCGGGGCATAAGCATGAACGCGAAGAGACCGGTACTGGTCACGACAGACGGCTCGTCACACTCGCACCGGGTGCTGCCGCACGCAGCGCTGCTGGCGGGGGCCTTGGACACGCGGGTGACGTTGCTCCACGTGCTCGAGAAGTCGGAGGCGCGCGGAGGCGCGGAGGCTGAGCTGCGCGCAACGCTGGTGCGGCTGGGCATCGATGGCGACGTGCGCGCCGAAGCTCCGCAGAACAGAGAGAGGCCAGCGGCGGCGATCCTCAGGATGTCGAAGCAGATGGACGCCGCCTGCCTGGCGATGGACTCACGGGGGCACGGCGCGATCCGGCACGCATTGCACGGTAGTGTGGCGCTGGACGTGTTTAAGAGCGCCGGGCTGCCGCTGCTGGTCAGCGGCCCAAACCTGGAGCCGGCGGTGCGGCGTGCGGAGCCGTATCGAATCGTGCTGGCGAATGACGGCTCGCCGGCGTCGGAGGCAGTGCTGCGTGCCCTATCGCCGCTAATCGAGGCCGGGAGCTTCGAAGTGACGCTGCTGCGGGTGCACGAGCACGAGCCGGGTGGCAAAGACGACGCCGCGGCTATGGAGGTCTGCAGGCAGGAGTTGACGCGGGCGCGGGGCCTGCTGCCCTCGGACGCCTCCGTCGAAACGCTGGTCCGGGAGATCCCGCGCGGCGCCGGCGTCGACACGGCGATCATCGAGAAGGCGCTGGAGCTAAACGCGCACGCGATCGCGCTATCGACACACGGCCAGAGCGCCATGCGTCACGTGGTCATGGGCAGCATGGCAACGACGATGCTGGGGCGCTCGCCGCTACCGCTGATCCTGGCGCGCTCCGACGTCTAGCCGGGGCCGGGCTGCTCTGGCTCGGCTTCGTCACCTACGTCGTGATCAAGATCAGCACGTAGGCTGGGGGCCGGGGGTCGGGGATAAGGTCAACCGACGGCCACCCCGACCTCTGACTCCTAACCCCTGACCCCGGGGCAGAGTGGGGCGGAGCCTAGTCCGGCCCGCCGACCCAGCGAAAGTAGGGGTCGGTGTCCGGCAGGATGCCCGTCGACGCGCTGATGAAGACGAGCCCGAGAATCAGGCTGAAGACGGCGGCGACGAAGCCGGCCGCGACGTAGATCGCCTGCCGCCGGCGCGCGGAGACGAAGCCGAAGGTCGAGGCCAAGGTCACGAAGGTGTTGGAGATGAGCAGGCCGAGGACGAAGCAGAACAGGGCGGCGATCGCCACGCCCTTGCTCGTCGCGCCGACTGCGGTGGCGATGATCAGCGCCTGCGTGCCCGTCTCGGCGCCGATGCCGTGGATCAGGCCGATGCCGACGGCGGCGCGAGCCGTGTAGCTCCTCGGCGCGGCGTGGACATGCTCGTGCTGGCCGACGCGCGAGCGCACCCAGCCCCAGGCGTTGGCCATGCCGGCGAAGACCAGCATCCAGCGGCTGCGGATGCGAAACTCGCCGCCGCCCCGGAAGTACTGGTAGAGGGAGAAGAAAAGGTAGACGGCGAGGAAGACCAGGGTGACGCCCACGACGCGCTCCATGACCGGGTCGATCCAGTCCGGCAGGATCTCCCGCGCCAGGATGGCGACGACGCCGAGGAGGACGACGACGGCGCCGTGGCCGAGGGCGTAGAGCGAGCCGAGCCAGACGGCCTCGCGGTGGGCGCGAGGCATGCGGTTGAGGATGACATGCACGCCCGTGCTCGGGCGCGCCCGGACGAGCGTCGCCGCGCCGCCGCGGCCCGCCGCGACCTCGATGTGCTCATGCGCTTCGCCCATGGCGTGCGCCAGCTCGTGCTCGCTGTGCGGTCCGTGCTGCGAGTGGTGGCTCTCGTCCGTGAGCATGACGCCGGGCTCCGCTATCAGCCAGCTCTCGCCCTCCTCGGAGACGGACGCCGATGCGCTGGTGATGTCGGTGATGGCGGCGATGTGGTCCCAGTCGATGCCGTGGCGGATGCCGAGGGCGAGGGCGGCGGCGAAGACGCCGGCGCCGCCGCCGATGCCGGCGACGAGCAACGTGGCCTCGAAGCTCACTGCCCGCTTCTCCCTATGAGCGAGGCTTTCTGCGCCTCGATGGAACTGCAACCAGTTGCAATAAGGTTGCCCTGGCAGCCTACCAGGCCTGTCTCCGGCCTGTCAACGCCCCGCCGGATTGTCTTTAGCTCCCCGGCCTGTAGACTGGCGCCGGGAGAGACCGCTTGAGCCAAAGCAGCCCCCGCTCGCCGGAAGCCCCCTGCCGACTGGCTCTCCTCGCTCTCGGCCTCCTCTATCTCGCCACCGTCCTGCCCAGCCTCGGCGACGACCCGATCGTCGGCGGCGACGAGGGCTGGGTCACGTCCAGCGCCGTCAAGCTCGCCGAGGAGGGCGTCTTCGGCTCCGACCTCTTTCGCGGCTTCTACGCCGCCGAGGAGCACTACTTTTTCAACCTGCCCCTGCACCACGTCGTCCTCGCCGGCGTCTTCAAGGTCATCGGCGTCGGCGTCGGCCAGGCGAGGCTGGTCAGCGCCGCCTTCGGCCTCGTGGCGCTTCTCTTGACCTACGCCCTCGGCCGCCGGCTGGCCGGGCCGCTGGTCGGCCTCGGCGCGGCGGCGTTGCTCGTCCTGCTGCGGCTCAACCTGGCGCCCTTCTCCGGCCTGACGCTGACCGACCTCGGCGCCACCGTCCGCTACGACCTGGTCACGGTCCCATACGGGCTCGCGGCCGTCCTCGTCATCGCCCGCAGGCCGGAGGCGCCGACGCCCGCCGCGGCGGCGACCGCCGGCCTGCTCGTCGGCCTCGCGGCGCTGACCCAGTTCATCGGCGCCTTCTTCGCGCTGCCGCTGGCGCTCTTCCTGGCGACGACGGCGCTGCCGGGGACGCGGCGGGCCCTGCTCGTCGGCCTCCTCGCCGTCGGCGTGCTGCTACCCTTCATCCCCTACGGCGCCTACGCGCTCAGCGATTGGGGCGACTTCCGCGGCCAATCCCGCTCCGTGGAGCAGGAGACGAACTTCCTCTCGCCCGCCTTCTACTGGCGCCAGCTGCGCCACGAGCCCGAGCGCTACGGCCTGGCCACCGGCCTGGACGACCGTCCCGACTCCCTGCGAGACCTCGCGCGGCGGCCTTCGGCGCGGCTGGCGCTCCTCGTCGTAGGGCCGCTGGCGGCAGCCCACGTCCTCCGGCGCGCCCGCCGCGAGCCCTTCTACCGGCTCCTCGGCCTCACGCTCATCGCCCTCGTCCTCCAGCTCGCGCTCTTCGAGTCGACGAAGCGCTTCGTCTACTGGGTGGTCGTCGCGCCGTTTCTCTGCGTCGCCATCGCCGACCTGGCGCTCGCCGTCTGGCGCTGGGCGCCGCGTCGGCTGCCCGGCTGGCTGCCGCGCGCCGCCGTCGCCCTCGTCCTCACCCTCTTCGCCGCCGAGGGCCTCGCCGTCGCCGCAAGGGACCTGGGCGACGCGGTCGACGCGCCCGACTACGCCGCCTTCGGCCGCCGGCTGGACGCGGCGCTGCCGGCGGGCGCCAGCGCCCTGGGCGACAACCGCCTCTGGCCGGCCCTACGCGCTCGCGACTTCCGCAGCCTGCACCTGCTCTTCTACCACACGAACCCGCGCATCTCCCGCGACCGCGCCACGGACGTCTTCGGCGCGCTGGAGCGCATCGATCCTGACTACATCCTGCTCTCGCCCCTGAGCCGCGAGATGCTGGCCGACCTATCGCCGCGCGACGCGGCCGACTTCGACCGCTTCCTGGCGAGCCGCACCGAGCTGATCGAGACGGTCGCGGACGCCGCCTACGGCCCCATCGAGGTCTACAGGGTCAAACGCTGAGGCATACTTCTCTGCCCTCTGCTCCTGCACTCTGCCGGGGGAACTGAAGGGCGGTGCTCTATACTGCGCCCGAAATGCGCGGCTACCTGCTCACGCGCCTCGTCTGGGTCATCTCGGCGGCCGCAGCCGCCGCCGCCTTCGGCCTCGCGCGCCTCGTCGGCCTGGATGGGATCTTCGCCCTGATCGTCGCCTTCCTCGGCGCCATCGCCGGCTCGATCCTCGGCAGCGACGTCAAGCGGCGTCTGCAGGGCCCGCAGCCGACGCCGCCTCCCGCGCCTCCTCGCGGTCGAGGAAGCGGAAGAAGAGGAAGGTGACGGCGACGAACGCCGCCGCCTCGCCCAGGGCGCCCATGATCAGCCCCGCGATCTGCTGGTCGATGAGAGGAGAGACGCCCCAGAGCCGCTCGGCCGTGTCGTAGTAGTCGTAGACAGGGCTGCCGCTGGCGAAGAAGAGCAGCGAGAGCAGGCCCATGGGGAACCCCGTCGCGATGAGGTAGAGGACCAGCACTATCTCGCTCGTGCGCGCCAGCTCCGGCAGCGGCCGCACGACAGGCCACCAGAAGAGCAGCCCCGTCGCCATGAAGGCGACGTGCATAGTGATGTGCACGCCCAGGTCGTTAAGAGCCGTCTCGTAGAGCACAGGGATGTGCCAGAGCCACATGTTGATCATGAACAGCGTCCCCGCCACCACCGGGTTCGTTAGCAGCCTCAGTAGGCGACGCGCGCCCTCCCAGCGCGTCAGCGGCGCCAGCAGCCCCGGCGAGAGGCCGAGGAGGACGAGCGGCGGCCCGACCGTCGAGAGGAGGACGTGCTGCAGCATGTGCATCGAGAGCAGGCGGTGAGAGGCGGCGTCGATGGGCGAGACGAGGGCGAGGAGCATCGCGGCGACGCCGAGCAAGAAGGCGCCCAGACGCCGCCAGTCGACCGGCGCCTCGTCGCGCAGCAGGGCTGACGAGTAGAGCATGACGACGGCGAACGCCCCGCCGACCACCGTCGGCTTGAGGTCCCAGGCGTCCCAGGCCACGTCGTGGCCGCCGTGCAGGAGCAGCGCTATGGGCCCTTCGACAAGCTCAGGACGGAGCAATGCCTACCGCCCCGGCTTCCAGCCGCCGGCGAGCTCCAGCGCCTGGCGGATCAGCTCCACGCGCCGGCGGCTGACGACGTTCAGCGCCACGCCCGCGACGCCGACCAGCGGCGCGATGAGCCCCACGACGAGCAGCGCCGCCGCGGCCGTCTCCGAGCCGTGCTGGGTCAGCATGATCCAGCCCATGACCGCCATGCCGAGGCCGAAGTGGAACAGGAGCAGGAAGATGAGCATCGGCAGCTCCAGCTGACCGCTGCGCTCCGTCGGCGAGCGCAGCACCGGCGGCTCGACGCCCCGTTGCCGCGCCTCGCGCCAGAGCTCCGTGAAGCAGGCCTTGTGGACCCAGCGCTTCTGGTGCAGGCCGGCGTCCGCCCAGTCGTCGATGGCCTTGCGGCAGCGGCTGCAGCGCCCCGGCCACTCCAGCATCATCGTCATCACCCCGCTGCCTCCATTATGGCGAGCGGGCGCGCCAGGCGCACGGCTCAGTCGACGCAGCAGAGCTCCTTGCGCGTGAACGCCTCCCAGCCCTCCCTGGCCAGGAAGGCGACGATGACGAGCCCCGCGGCCGGGTCGGCCCACCACCAGCCCAGGAGGGCGTTCGCGCCCAGGCCGAGGAGCAGCGCCCCGGAGAGGTAGCTGCAGATCAGCGTCTCGCGCGACTCCGCCTCCAGCGCCCGGCTGTTGATGCGGTGCGCCAGGTCGTGCTTCAGCCGCGAGACCACCGGCATGATCGCCAGGGAGGCCATGGCGATGCCGATGCCGAAGTAGGACGCATCCGGCCGCGCCGTCGTGACGAGGTCACGAACGGCTTCAAAGCCCACGTAGACCGCGAGTACGAGGAACGTGAGCCCGACGAACATCGCCACCCGCTGCTCCCACGGCGACTCCTCTTCTTCGTTGCGCCGCAGTAGATGGACCAGCACGACGGCGCTGGCGCTGACCTCGATGCCGCTGTCCAGGCCGAAGCCGACCAGAGCCACGCTGCCGGCCAGGAGCCCGGCGACAATGGCAACGACGCCTTCGATGCTGTTGTATGTGAGAGATGCCGCAACCAGCCGGCCTGCCCACCGCTGATTCGAGCGGTACGCTTCCGCCGCCAGCGCCGTCATTTCAGTCCTTCCAGCGCATCTCTGTCGTGCAAGTGATTGAGGCAAACGGCCAGCAGGACTCGCACGTGATCGTCTTCGATGCTGTAGTACGACATGCGTCCGTCGCGCCTCACCTTGACGATTCGCAGACCGCGCAGGATGCGTAGGTGCTGCGAGGTCGCGGACTCCGAAAGGTCACAGACGGCGGCGAGATCGCAGACACACAGCTCCTGCTGCAGCAGGGAAAAGACAATCTTGGCGCGTGAGCTGTCACCAAGCGCCCGAAACATCTCCGCCGTCGAAGCGTAGACCTCGTCGCTCAGGAGCAGGGCGCGTCCCTGCTCCACCTTCGCGATGTCGATCTGGCGAACGACGCAAGTCTCAGCCTTGTCTTCGTTGTCCATCGTTTTAACCATTGCTTAAATATTGAAACGATCTCGGCGCTTCTTGTCAATCGGGCCGGGTGCTAGGATCGATTGTGACTGTGGCCACAAGGCGCTTCCTCCCCCTGACGCTCCTCGCCCTCGCGCTCCCTCTGCTCCTGGCCGCCTGCTCCGGCGGCAGCAGCGGCAGGAAGTTCCCGGACGTCGTCGAGCTGAAAGCAACAGACATCCTGCCCGTCCTCGCCACCAGCGAGGTCGTCGTCGGCCCGAACCGCCTCGTTTTCGGCGTCCTGGACGAGGAGGGCCTGCCCATCGTCGACGCGAAAGTACGCGTGGCCTTCTACGACCTGAACGACGGCCGGGAGGTCAAGAAGGAGGACCTGGACGCGGTTTCGCGCGTGCCGGCCCGCGACGCGGGCCTGACAGAGCAGGTGCAGCACGTCCACGCCGACGGGACGATGCACACACACGTCAACGCCGGCGACGAGATCGGCGTCTATACAGTCGTAGCGAGCTTCGACCGCCCCGGCCTCTGGGGCGCCGAGCTGCGGGTCGAGGCCGAGAGCCCGAAGCTGACGAAGACGCTGCACCTCCGCTTCAACGTCCTCGCCCAGGGCTCGACGCCGGCCATCGGCTCGCCGGCGCCGCGCAGCCGCAACCGCACGGTCGCGGACGTGACCGACCTCTCCCTCATCGACTCCTCCACCACCCCCTCGCCGGAGATGCACACGACGACCGTCGCCGACGCCATCGCCGCCGGCAGGCCGGCGCTCGTCCTCTTCGCCGTCCCCGGCTACTGCTCCAGCCGCCTCTGCGGGCCGGAGCTGGAGATCATGCGCAATCTCTACCCGAGGTACAAAGGCCGCGCCGAGTTCATCCACGTCGAGTTCTACGAGCGCCCCGGCGACCCCAACAGCCCGCCCGTGGCGGCGGTGCGCGAGTGGAGCCTGCGCACCGAGCCTTGGTTCTTCGTCATCGACGCCAAGGGGGTCGTGTCGGCCAAGTTCGAGGGGCCGACGAGCCTCCAGGAGCTGGACGAGGCGCTCGGCGAAGTAACAAGCAACAAGTAACAAGCAACAAGGGAGTAGCGTGGACGCGCTCTTCGTTGCCTTCCTGGCGCTTCTCGGCGTCGTGCTTGCAGCGGTCGCTGCCTGGCTCGCCTGGCGTAGCGCTGACGAGGGCTCGCGGCGCCTGGTCAAGCGCGTGGCGCGGCTGCGCTGGCGCGCCAAGCTGCGCCTCGCCCTCGCCCTCGCCCGCGACAGACGCATACCGCTCGTTCTGCGCGCGCTGCCGCCCGCCCTAATCCTCTACCTGGCGATGCCGCTGGACGTCGTGCCGGACTTCATCCCCGTCCTCGGCCAGCTGGACGACCTGCTCATCGTCGGCGCCGGCGTGGCGCTCCTCCTGCGCCTCACACCACGTGAGGTCCTCGAAGAACACGTCAGGGCTCTCGAAGACGGGTAGGGGCGCGTTTTCGTGGACAGGACGGATGGTGTGCGGCAGCCTTCTGCTGTCGCGCTAGCGACTACTTAACGACGAACGTGCCCGTCATCGTGTCCGGGTGGACGTCGCAGCGGAAGAAGAAGCTGCCGGGCGCCGGCGTCGTGAACTCGTACTCGATCACCTTCGGCCCCGTGATGATCTCGCCGACGAAGATCTTCGAGCGGGCGGTACGGTTCGTGTAGAACGCCACGTTGTGGAGGACGCCGGCGTCGCGGTTGTCGAAGCGGACCGTGATCTCCGTCCGCGCCGGCGCCTCCAGCGTCTTCTTGTCGAAGAGGAGGTTCTGAGCGGCGATGGCCAGAACGCCCGGCGCTCCCGGCTCCACCGTCTCCGACGGCGGCGCTGTCGGCCCCGCTGTCGGGAAGATCTCCTTTGCGGAGTCGCTGCCGTGGTAGGAGCCGATGATGACGCCAGCGAAGACCAGCGCCAGCGGGATGAGCGAGAAGACGAATATCTGCCAGCTCTTGAACAACCCCTAACGCTCCCCTGTCATCTCCGGCCACGGCTCTGTCATTGCGAGGGCGCCGCAGGCGACCGTGGCAATCTTGGACATGGCAGTCGCGTGCCCAACGAGTGTCAACGATTGCTTCGTCGCGAAGCCTGTCCTGAGCATTGTCGAAGGGCCTGTCCTGAGCAT
>DATBWN010000122.1:0-2141 GCA_036514755.1 Dehalococcoidia bacterium
CTTACTCATACGTCACCCTCTCGCCGAAGCGCAGGTCGACGGCGTGGGGCGTGTAGCCGCGCGCCGTAAGCTGGTCCAGCAGCTTGGAGAGGACAGCGATCTTGTAGTCGTAGGCGCGCTCGTCGCCGAAGGCGACGCGCATGCCGTTCTCGAAGACGGCGGTGACGCCGATCGCGGGGCGGTACTCCAGCTCGCTGACGCCCTCGCCGAGAAAGCGCGGCGACTCTTCGAAGATGCGCCGGGCGAGGGCGATGGCGTCCGGGTGGACGCGGTCGCCGGGCCCCATGACGCGGTCGGCGTCCGGCTCGACGATGCGGGGCGCGGGACCGTCCGGCGCGCCGCCGCCGAGGACGTAGCCCTCGGCGTCGACGGCGTAGTCATGGCCGCCGACGGCCCAGAAGGCGACGGGCTCGCGCTCCCGGACGTGAATGGTAACGCCCTGGGGCCAGCTGCGGCTGAAGGAGACGGCCTTCACCTGGGGGACGGTCAGCAGGCGCTCGCGGGCGTCGTCCAGGGGCAGGCCGAGCATGCTCTTGCCCTTGAGGCCGCTCAGCTCCACGAGGGCGGCGGCGTCCAGCGTCTCGGCTCCCTCGATGCCCACGTGCTGGACGGTGAGCCAGGGCGTGCGAAGGGCGACGTAGGTTAGGAGGCCGGCGAGGAGAAGGGGGAGGGCGAGATAAAGCAGGCGACGGCCCGTCTGCTGGGGCTGCCTGGCTGTCGTTCTGCGTGTTTGCTTTTCGGGCCGCCGGCGGGGGGTGCGGTCCTCAGACAACCGGTCTCTCCTTATGGCGCGCCAGGGCCAAATCGACCAGGCGCGTTATCAGTTGTGCGTAGTTTACTCCTCTTGCCTGCCAAAGTCTCGGGAACATGCTGCCGGGCGTAAAACCCGGGATCGTGTTGATCTCGTCGACGACCAGCGAGCCGTCCGGGCAGTAAAAGAAGTCGACGCGGCTCATGCCGGCGCCGTCGATGGCGCAGAAGGCGCGCAAGGCCAGGTCCTGGACGCGCTCGACGGTGCCGGCGGGCAGGTCGGCCGGGACGATGACCTCCGTCCTGGCGTCCAGGTACTTCGCCTCGTAGTCGTAGAACTCGCGCCGGTGGCGGATTTCACCGATGGGCGAGGCCTCGGCGTCGGCGTTGCCGAGCACGGCGCACTCGACCTCGCGGCCGACGACCGCCTTCTCGATAACGAGCTTTCGGTCGCAGCGCGCCGCCTCGACGATGGCGCCGGCGAGCTCCTCGCGGCTGGAGACCTTGCTGATGCCGACGCTGGAGCCGCCGTTGGCGGGCTTGACGAAGGCGGGATAGCCGAAGCGCCGCTCGACATCGCGGGCGGCGGCGAGAAGGGCGCGATCGCCGTCCGGCGCGCGGAGGACGACGTGCTCGGCGACGGGCAGGCCGGCGTCGCGGAAGACCGCCTTCATCAGCGCCTTGTCCATGCCCAGGGCGCTGGCGGCCACGCCGCAGCCGACGTAGGGCAGGCCGGCCAGCTCCAGCAGGCCCTGCAGCGTGCCGTCCTCGCCGTAGGTGCCGTGGACGAGGGGAAAGACGACGTCGAGGCCGGCGAGGGCGTCGATAGCGGGCCTTAGATCCGCTCGCCCTGAGCTCGCCTGCCCTGAGCCCAGCCGAAGGGTCGAAGGGCGAGGGGCTCCTGCTTCGACTGGCGCAGCGCGAGCGGGCGATTCCAGCCGCTTCTGGAAGGGCGGCGCCGGTTGCGCCAGCTGGCGCTGCGTCTCCTCGGGGCTCAGCCAGGCGCCGGCCTTCGTCACGCCGATGGGCACGAGCTCGAAGCGGTCGCGGGCGGCGGCGGCGAGGACGTGCTCCGCCGTGACGACCGAGACCTCGTGCTCGACGGACCTCCCCCCGAAGATTAGGCCTAGGCGCAGGCGATCACCCACTACCTCCACCCCCCAGGAACAGGTAACTCGGAACAAGGAACAGAAGATGAGGAGGGGCCTTGTTCCATGTTCCTGGTTCCTTGTTCCTTACTCCTCACTCGTCGAAGCCCTCACCGACCAGCGACACCTCGTTCTCCAGGTCGACGCCGAACGCGTCGTGGACGCGCTGCTGGGCGAGTCGCATGAGCGCGGCGACGTCCGCGGCGGTGGCGCCGCCGGCGTTGACGAGGAAGTTGCAGTGCT
>DATBWN010000123.1:0-6359 GCA_036514755.1 Dehalococcoidia bacterium
CGAGCTGCCGATCATCCCCGGCATCCTCCCCTTCGACCGCTTCGCCCAGGCGTCGCGCTTCATCGGCGAGTCGCTGCGCATCACCATGCCGGCGGAGATCCGCGGCCGGCTGGAGCAGGCGTCGGAGGCGGAGCAGGAGCGTCTCGGGGCGGACTACATGGCAGAGCAGGTGCAGAAGCTGCTGGACGGCGGCGTGCCGGGCATCCACTTCTACTGCATGAACCGCTCCGGCCCCACCATCGAGCTGCTCAAGCGCGTCAAGCGCTAGGGGCTCATGGCGCCTGCCGATGGCTATCTCCGAGGCAGGCGCGTGCGGCCGGCCGAGGTGACAACGGCCTCGGGAGCATTTCGGCGCGCACGACCTCGGAGGGGCGGCCGGTGAGGAGCCTGGGCCTGCCGAGCGTCGACTCCCTGATGGTCGGGCGGCGAGTCTATTACGGCTGGTCGATCGTCTTCGGCCTCGCAGCCGTCGCCATGGTTGCGAACGCCATGGGCGGCGTCAACTTCGGCCTGTTCATCAGGCCGATGCGCGAGGACCTCGGCGTCGGCGACTCTGCTTTCGGCTGGGCACAGACGGCGCGCCTCATCGGCTCGGGAGTCTCGGGCTGGTTTCTCGGCCGCCTCCTGGACCGGCACGGCGCCCGCCTGCCGCTGGCCGTTGCCGGCGCCGGCACGGCTGTGGTCATGGTCGGCCTCGCCTGGCTGACGCAGGGCTGGCAGATGGTCGCCCTCTTCTTCGTCTCCGGCTTCTTCGGCCTCCAGGGTGGCGGCAGCCTCTACAACACGGTGACGCTCGCCCGCTGGTTCGTCCGCAAGCGCGGCAAGGCGATGTCGATCGCCGCCATGGGCCTGCCGGTTGGCATCTTCATTTTCTCGCCCGTGACTCAGCTCCTCATCGATGGTGTCGGCTGGCGCACGACCTGGCTCGTCCTCGCCAGCGGCGGCGGCGTCATCTTCCTCGTCGCCCTCCTGATCATCCGCCGGCAGCCGCAGGACATGGGCCTGCTTCCCGACGGGGACGGGGAAGACCCAGCGGAGCCCGGCAGCCTTTCGGCCGATGGCCGCCAGTGGACGGCCGTTGCCGAGCACGCCTGGACGCGCGACGAGGCGATTCGCAGCGCAGCGTTCTGGCGGCTCTCGGCGGCCGAGGGGCTGATGATGCTCAGCATGAGCTCGCTGAGCCTGTTCCGCATTCCGTTTTTCCAGGAGCAGGGCGTGGACCCGCAGATCGTCGCCTTCGCCCTCTCCGTCGAGGCGGCGGCGAGCCTCTGCGGCGGCATCCCCGCGGGCTGGGCCGTCGACCGCTTCCCGCCCCGCTTCGCCGCCGCCCTCGCGGCCGCGCTGATGGTCCTTTCCTTCCTCGCGACGATGGCCGTCAGCGCCGATTGGCATGTCTTCATCGCCATGATGCTCTTCGGCATCGCGGCGATGGCGATGGCCGTGACCCTGGGGGTCATCTGGCCCGCCTACTTCGGCAGCGAGAACATCGGCGGCATCCGCGGCTTCTCGATGCCCTTCATCCTCGTCCTGAGCGGCCTCGGCCCGCCGCTAACCGGCATGGTGCGGGATGCTAGCGGCACCTACATGCCGGCCTGGATCGGCGGCGCCATCGCCATGACGATCTGTACCCTCCTGTTCCTGACGGCCAGGAAGCCGGAGCCACGTGCTACCAGAGCGGGCCATTCGGCCCTAGACTGCTAGGAGGGGCTGGCACAATCTCGCCTCAGGCAATCACGGAGCCATGACGGCTCCGACGGGTGATCTGTGCGCGGAGTACGTCGACGCGGTTGAGCAGCAGCCGACGCACATGGGCGCGTGAGATCGTTTCAAACGCGGGAGGAGAGCCATGAAAGGTCGCGTCGTTGTCTTCACGGGGCCGCGAGCCCCCTTCGAGATCGAGGAGTTCGACGTCCCGGACCCGGAGCCGGGCGCCGTCGTCCTCAAGGTCACGCAGGCCGGCGTCTGCGGCTCCGACCTGCACACGTGGCGGGGCGAGATGTCGGGCCCCGGCGCCGCGGCCGGCCCCAGCAAGCGGACGCAGGGTCACGAAGGGACGGGCGTCATCTTCCGGCTGGGCGCGGGCGTGACCACCGACTACATGGGCCGGCCCGCGAAGGAGGGCGACCGCATCGTCTACTCAGCCGTCACGGGTTGCGGCCGCTGCCACCCCTGCCTCAACGGCCATCCGAACTGGTGCACCATGGGCTTCGGCGTGCCGCGCCGCTTCGGCGAGTTCCCTTACTTCACGGGGACCTACGCCGACTACTACTACATCCGCCCCAACCAGGCCTTCTTCAAGGTGCCGGACGAGCTGTCGGACGAGGTCCTGGGCTTCGTCAACTGCGCCATGGGCACCGTGACGGAGGGGCTGACGCGAGCCGGCTGCAAGGAGGGCGACTACGTAGTCATCCAGGGCGCCGGCGGCCTGGGCATGAACGCGACCGCCATGGCGAAGGACATGGGTGCCCACCGCGTCATCGTCATCGACCGGCTGGAGAACCGCCTCGCGCTGGCGCGCGAGTTCGGCGCCGACGAGACCATCAACATAAGCCAGGAGTGGACGACACCGGAGATGCGCATCAAGCGCGTCTGGGAGCTGACGGACGGCCGCGGCGCCGACATCGTCATGGAGCTCGTCGGCCGCTCGGACCTGGTGCTGGAGGGCGTCGAGTACCTCGGCAACGGCGGCACCTTCGTCGAGATCGGCAACATCGTCCGCGGCAACCCGGTGCCCTTCGACTCCTCAGTCATGCTGCGGGGCAAGCGGATCATCGGCTCGGCCATGTACCCGCCCAGCCTGATACCGCTGATGCTGGAGGCGCTGGTCAAGAATCGCGGCAAGAAGCCGTACGAGAAGATCGTCTCCCACTGGTACCCACTGGAAGAGGTGAACCGCGCCTTCGAGGAGGCGGAGTGGCTGGACCGCCAGACCTCCGTCACGCGGTCGATGCTGAAGCCGTAGGCCCGGCCTGACCGGCGCGCCTACTTTCTGTAGACGCCGTACTCCTGCGCCGCCTCCTGCATGGCGCGCAGGTTCTCCGGCGGCGCGTTGTCCACCTGCGCCGTGCCGCAGGCGAGGATGAAGCCACCGCCGGGAGCGCACGCCTCGATGAGCTTGCGGCAGTACTCCTTCACCTCCGCCGGCGTGCCGGCGCGCAGCAGCCCCGCGGGCACGTTGCCGGAGATGCAACAGCGGTCGCCGAGGATCTGCTTCGCCCGCGCCATGTCCGTCCGGTCGAACAGCCAGCTGACGGCGCCCTTGGGGAACTCGTTCACGTATTCCAGGCGCGTGTCATAGCTCCCCTCCGCGAACAGGTGGGCCAGTATCCCCTCCTCGATGAGCGCGTCGATCACCTTCTTCAGGGACGGCCAGTAGAACGTCATGAACTGCTTGTGCGACATCCAGCCGTCCGCGCCTTTGTGCAAGGGGAAGTAGGCCATGAGGCCCTTCGACTCATTGAGGTTGGCGATGGTGTTGGCGATGGTCACGTCGGCGACAACGTCCAGGGCCTTGAGCAGCTTCTCCGGCTGGCGGTGCATGTCCAGGATGATGCCCTTCGTGCCCCGCAGCGTGTCGCCAATGGTGTCGAAGGGCGCCTTGCAGAACATCCGCGCCACCGCGCCGCCACCTCGCCCGCCGCCGGTAATCTCCATCCACCTCTCCAACTCTTCGCCGACCTCGATGAGCGCCTTCAAGGCCGCGCGCACATCGGGGCGGGCGTAGGGGACGAAGTGCGAGACGACCTGGACGATCTCCGTGACGTCCGTTACGGGCTGCAGCTGCGTGAACGGCTGCAGCGCGCCGAAGGCACGCGGCATATAGGTGCGGAGCCAGAAATCGGAGGGGTCGCGGATGAGCTCGTCGTACTCGTCCGCCTTCATGTACTCGCCCTCGACGAACTGGTAGCCGGGCGCGTCCTTCGGCAGGCCGTGCCCCGGCCAGGTGTACAGCTTGTAGTCGAGCAGCTCCAGCACCCTGCCCGGCGTCGCCATCACGCCGATGGACATTCCCGCGGCGCCCCCTCGGCCGCCGAGCCGCGAGGCCAGCTCCATCACCTTCTCCGGCTCGTACATCAGGCTGTATTGGCTCAGGCCCGCGGCCAGGTTCCCCATGGGAAGAGACACCGGCACCATGTCCGGCTCGCGGACGTTGTAGACGTCGATCATCCGCTGGGCGTTCGTCTTGTACGCTCTCTCGGCCTCCGGGCTGGGGAAGGCGACGCCCGGCGGCGAGAGATACCACTGGTCGCGCTGCTCGCGCTTCTCCTGCGGGGTCAGATCAGACCACTTCTTCTCCAGGACTTCAGTAGACAACCCAGCTTCTCCTTCTCCCGCGTCCGGCGCCGGAGCGACTCTCCGGCGTCCCGGCGCCAGCCCATGCGCGGCTGCAACCGGCCTCGGACGCAACGATTCCGCCTCGCTGGCGAGGTCTCCGCCTCAGTTATAGGCTTGCGCTCCGCCCTGTGACAGGGCTGAACGGCCTTTTCGCCGCCCGGGGGCTGCTGGCGCCCGCGCCATGCGACGTCGGAGTCCTAACGGCCGGTCCATACGGGCTTGCGCTTCTCCGCGAAGGCGAGGACGCCCTCGCGTGCGTCCTCGGAGCCGTTGACGCGCGACCACCAGGCGTACGTGCCGTTGTAGGCCTCCGCCAGCGGCAGGTCCAGGCCCATCATCGCCGCCTGCTTCGTCGCCCGGACGGAGATCGGCGCGCACTCCATGATCTCCCGCGCCCAGCGCTCGGCCGCAGGCATCAGCTCGGCCAGCGGCACGACCTCGTTGACGAGGCCCCAGCGCAGGGCTTCCTGGGCGGTCATGAGGCTGCCGGTGAGCAGGTAGCCCATGGCAACCTTGAGGGGCATCTGGCGCGGCAGACGGTGCGGGCCGCCGGCGCCGGCGACGAGGCCGCGCCGCGGCTCCGGCAGCCCGAATTGCGCGTGGTCGGCGGCGACGATGATGTCGCAAGCCATCGCCGTCTCCATACCGCCACCGACGGCGTAGCCGTTTACGGCGGCGATGATCGGCTTCCAGATCTGCGTGTGACGCGGGTTCGTCAGGCCGCCAAAGCCGCGATGGAGCTGGACGGGGTCTTCGCCGCTCTCGCCCCGGGCCTCGGCCTCCGCCCGCCAGCGCAGGTCCATGCCGGCGCAGAAGGCACGCTCGCCGACGCCGGTGACGATGGCGACCCGACACTCGTCGTCCTGGTCGAAGTCGTCCCAGGCCTGCGCCATCTCCTCCGTGGCGGGCGCGTGCAGCGCGTTCATCACCTCCGGCCGGTTAATGGTCAGGTAGGCGATGCCGTCGCGCTTCTCGTAGCGGATGAACTGGAAGTCGCTCATGGCGGTGCTCTCTTCTAGGCGGGCGGGCCGAATTATAGCGCCCGCCCGCCGTTGCTGATAGAGCGGCTACATAAGGAGCGCCGCTGGTAAGCTGAACTCATGGACGCCGCGCTGATCGAGGGCAAGGCGCTGTCGTACGTCCTCGTCAAGCCGGAGGGCGCTTCGCCGGCCGAGAGCTGCCCGCTCGTCGTCCTCTTGCACGGCTTCGGCGCCAACATGCACGACCTCGCCGGCCTGGCGCCCGCCATCGACAGCGAAGGCTACGTGTACGCCTTCCCGAACGCGCCCTACCTGATTCAGCTCGGCGCCGGCGCCCACGGCTACAGCTGGTCGCGCGGCATGCCGGGCCAGACGGGGCCGCCGCCCGACGCCGCCGATGTCGACGAGCTGCTGGACGGCTTCCTGGCGGAGGTGACGGCGCGGACCGGCGCCCAGGCGGGCCGGATCGTCCTCGGCGGCTTCTCGCAGGGCGGCGGCCTGGCGCTGCGCTACGGCCTGCCGCGGCCTGAGACCTTCGCCGGCCTCGCTGTGCTCAGCGGCTTCTTCCGCGACGCCGAGGCGCTACGCCCGCACCTGCCCGCCGAGCGCGACCAGGCGATCTTCGTCGCCCACGGCCGCTACGACCCGATGGTCAGCCTGGAGCAAGCGCGCCAGACGAAGGGCTTTCTCGAGGGCCTGCGCTACAAGCCCTCCTACCACGAGTACGACATGGCGCACGAGGTCTCGCAGGCCGTCATCGACGACCTGACGCCCTGGCTGCACGAGACGCTGCCGCCGCACAAGTAGCGTACTGTCATTGCGAGCCATCGCGGCAGCGAGGAGAGGCAATCTCGCCCTCGGCTGATCAGTTGCGTCGTCGACAATCCCAGCGCGCCGACCTACCCGCACTCGGCTCTCGGCTTCGCATCCCTTCGGCAGGCTCAGGGCAGGCTCTGCGGCGCGCCGCTGGGCGGCACGCCTTGTTTGCTTCGCCCTGAACAAGGAGGGGTTGGGGGACACCCCCAGACCCCCGGCAGGGGGCTC
>DATBWN010000124.1:0-8801 GCA_036514755.1 Dehalococcoidia bacterium
GAGTTCATGCTCCTCAACGCCGCCAGCCGCAGCCGCTACTACTCGCCGGACGACGCCTGGTTCGCCGGCGCCAGCGTGAGCTACTACTACTTCGGCTACGTCATCCAGGCGATGGTGGCGAAGCTGGCCGTCGTCAAGACCGCCGTGGCTTTCAACCTCGGGCTGGCGAGCACGGCCGCGCTGGCGCTCACGGCCGCCTTCGGCCTCGGCTACGAGCTGGCGCGCCTCGTCCGCGCCGTCTCCCAGCGGGGCGCCCTGCTCGTCGGGGCCGGCGCCATCGTGCTCGTCGGCGTCATCGGCAACCTGGAGGGCGTCGTCGAGTTTGCGACGGCCAACGGCGCCGTCAACGCGACCTTCCTGGACGGCCTCGACATCGCGAACCTCGACAAGGCGCGCGAGAGCGGCGCCTGCCTGCTCCCTGACCCCGTCTGCATCAACTACCCGAACGAGGAGTCGAGCACCTGGTGGTGGTGGCGCGCCACGCGCATCTCGCCCGCCGGCGACTCCATCACCGAGTTCCCGTTCTTCAGTTTCCTCCTCGGCGACCTCCATCCTCACGTCATGGCGATCCCCTACGTGCTGACCGTGGTCGGCCTTGGCCTTGTCCTCTGGCGCTCGGAGGCGCCGCTGAGCCTGGAGTCCTGGCGGCGGGCGCCCGGCCTCTACCTGGTCGTCGCCGTCCTCCTGGGCGGCCTCGGCTTCCTCAACGCCTGGGACCTGCCGACCTTCGCCTTCCTGGTCGCCGTGCTCGTCTTCGCCCGCAGCCTGGCGGCGGGCCCGACCCTGGGCACCGCCTTCGCCGAGGCGGCGGGCTTCCTCCTGCCCCTGGGCGCCCTGGCGCTGCTCCTCTACGCACCCTTCTACCTCAGCTTCGACAGCCAGGCCAGCGGCGTCGACGCCGTGCGCGGTGCCGCCACGCGGCCCCTGCATAGCGCCCTCTTCTGGGCGCCGCTCCTCGCCGTCAGCCTGCCCCTGCCGGCCGTCCTCCTGGCGCGCGACGCGGTCTCGCGCGCCCCCAAGCGCCTCGCTGCCGCTGCCCTCTTCCCCCTCGCGCTCCTCGCGCTCTGGGCGCTCCTGATCCTCGTCAACCACGGCTCCAGCGCCCTCGTCGACGCCATCGCCGACCGCGGCGCCGGCTGGCTGACGGCCCTCTTCTTCGCGGCCGGCCTGGTCGCCTGCCTGCTAGCGCTCTGGCGCGCCCTCGATTCCCCGGCCACAGAGCCAAGCCCGGCGCTCGTCCCGGTCCTCGTCGCCATGACGACGGCGCTGCTCCTCGTCTTCGGCAGCGAGCTCTTCTATCTGCGCGACCTCTTCGCGTCGCGGCTGAACACGGTCTTCAAGCTCTACTACCAGGCGTGGCTCCTGCTCGGCGTGAGCGGCGCCTTCGCCGCTTACTGGCTCGCGAGGCGGCTGCGGGCGGAGCCCGGCGGCTTCGGCCGCTATCTGGGCGGCGCCTGGGCCGGCGTGGCCGTCGTGTGTCTCGGCGGGGCGCTGCTCTATCCCCTCGGCGCCACGCTCTCCCGCACCGGCGGCCTCGCCCGGCCGAACCGCACGCTGGACGGGCTCGCCTTCCTCATGCGCGAATCGCCGGAGGACTACGCCGCCGTCGCCTGGCTGCGCGACCGCGCCGGCCGCGAGGAGCGCCTGGTCGAGGCGGTGCTCGGCCAATACTCGGCCGGCGGCCGCGTCTCCGCCTTCACGGGCCTGCCGGCGGTCATCGGCTGGCCGGGCCACGAGGCGCAGTGGGGCCGCGCCGGCGCCGCCCTCGCTGAGCGCACACGCGACGTCGACCTCGCCTACACGACGACGTCGCTGGCGGAGGCGGAGACGATCCTGCGAAAATACGGCGTGACTTATGTCTTCGTCGGCAGCGTCGAGCGCGGCAAGTACGAGCCCGCCGGCCTGGCGAAGTTCGACGCCCTTCCTGTCGCCTTCCGCGCCGGGCAGACGGCCGTCTACCGTCTCCCACCGGCCCGCCCCGGCGTGACCGGAGCGGCCCCGTGAGGCCTCGCTTTGGCTGAGGCCGTCCTGCCCAAGGCGCTGAGCCTGCCGCGCCTCCGTCTGCGCGCGCTCGAGTGGGCGATAGCCCACGCGGAAGTCGTCGTTCTCGCCTCGATCATGGCCGCGGCGGCCGCGCTGCGCCTCTGGGGACTGGACGCGAAGGCGCTGCACCACGACGAGAGCCTGCACGCCACCTTCAGCTGGTACCTATATGACGGGCGCGGCTACACCCACGACCCTTTGATGCACGGGCCGTTTCAGTTCAACATGAACGCCCTTTCCTTCTTCCTCTTCGGCGTCACGGACTTCACGGCGCGCCTGCCGCACGCCCTCTTCGGCACGGCGCTGGTGGGCATGCCCTACCTCCTGCGCAGGCAGATCGGGGCGAAGGCGGCGCTCATCGCCGCCGCGCTCCTCGCCGTCTCGCCGACGCTGCTTTACTTCAGCCGCTTCGATCGGGAGGACATCTACGCTGCCTTCTGGACGCTGGCCATCGTCGTCTGCCTCTGGCGCTACCTGGACGGTCAGCGACCGACGTGGCTCGCCGGCCTGGCCGCGTCGCTGGCTTTCGCCTTCGCGACGAAAGAGCTGAACTACATAACCGTCGCCGTCCTCGTCCTCTTCCTCGACCTCGCCCTCGCCGTCGAGCTCAGCCGGCGCCGGGAGGGCGAGGATGTCGACGATGCTACGGTCGTCGTCCGGACAGCCGTCCTCGCCCCGGTTGCCTGGCTTATCGCCATCGCCTGGCCGCTGCTCGGCCAGCGACCCTTCGGCCGCGAGCGCCTGCCGCCCATCGGCGACGTCCTCGTCGTCGTCGGCACGCTCTCGGCGCCCCAGTTCGCCGGCGGCATCCAGGCCCTCCCCTTCTACGACGACAAGGGCTACGCTGCCGCCTCCGAGCACGACCTGCGCAACGCTACCGTCTTCACCCTCCTGCTCGCGAGCGCCTACATCGGCCTCTTCTGGCGCTGGCAGCTCTGGGTGCTGGCCGCCGCCGCCTTCTACGTGCCCTATGTCCTCCTCTTCACGACTTTCTTCACCAACCCGGACGGCTTCCTGACCGGCACCTGGGGCTCGCTGGACTACTGGCTGCCGCAGCACGGCGAGCGGCGGGGCATGCAGCCCTGGTACTACTACGGCCTCCTGACGCCCCTCTACGAGTTCCTGCCCCTCCTGCTCGGCCTCGGCGGTGCCGTCTGGCTCGCCCGCCGCGACGCCCCTTCGACAGGCTCAGGGCGGGGGCTGCGACGCTGGCTCCTCTTCTGGCTGGCCGGCATGTTCATCGCCCTCAGCATCGCCGGCGAGAAGATGCCCTGGCTGGAGGCGCACATCGCCCTGCCGCTCGCCCTCGTCGGCGCCGTCGCTCTCGCCGCCGCCATCGACGCCGTCGACCTGCGCGGCGGACGCTGGCTCGTCGCTGCGACGACGGCCGGCCTCGCCGGCGCCGCCGCGCTCCTCCTCGTCGAGGGTGACGAGGTCCTCCAGGCCGCGGGCGCGCTCCTGGGCGCCGGGCTCGTGGGCTGGGTGCTCGGCTCGCTGATCAGCGCCGGCCCGAAGGGCTTCGGACGGGCCGCGCTGGCCGTCGCCGTCGGCGCTCTCTTCGTCCTCACGGTGCGAGCCGGCGTTACCGCCTCGTTCGAGAACGACGACACGCCGGTCGAGATGCTCGTCTACACGCAGACCACGCCCGACATCCCGAAGCTGATGGAGCGCATCGACGCCCTCGCCCGCGAGAGCGGCCTCGGCCAGAACCTGACCGTCGTCGTCGACACGACGGACGGCTATACCTGGCCCTGGGCCTGGTACCTGCGCGACTACCACGACGTCCGCTACGTGGACATCGCCGCGCCCGACTTCGAGCCGCCGGAGGAAGCCGTCCTCCTCGTCCACGCGGCTAACGCCGCCAGGTTCAACGGCTCCGACTACGAGCAGGTGCCTTACAAGCACCGCTGGTGGTTCTGCGAGAGCTACCGCAGCGTCCAGGCTTCCTGCATCACCAGCGGCGGCCTCAGCGCCGGCCAGATGATCGACAAGCTGACCAGCCTCGACTCGCTGGAGGCGCTCGGCCGCTTCTTCCTCTACCGCCGGCCCGCGAACACGTCGACCATCGGCTCCGTTGACGCCGTCGCCTTCTTCCCGGCGAGCCTCTCCGCCTTCGACATCGCCCAGCCGCCGGCGGAGCCGCGGACGCTGGTGGATGGACGCATCGTCTTCGGCCGGCCGGGCGGCGGCCGCGGCGAGCTGCGCCAGCCCGCCGACGTTTTCGTCGACGCCGCCGGCAACATCTGGGTCGCCGACAGCCGCAACGACCGCGTCCAGAAGTTCGACGCCGCAGGCCGCTTCCTCGCCAGCGTGGGCCGCGGCGGCACGCAGCCCGCCAGCTTCAACGAGCCGTGGTCGGTCGCCGTTGATGCCCAGGGCTTCGTCTACGTCGCCGACACCTGGAACCACCGCATTCAGAAGTTCTCGCCGCAGTTGGAGCTGGTGACCAGCTGGGGCAAGCCGGGCGCCGGTCCGAACTCCGGCCCCCTGGAGCTCTTCGGACCGCGCGATGTCAGCGTCGCTCCGGACGCGACGCTCTGGGTGACCGACACTGGGAACAAGCGCCTGATCCACTACTCGCTCGATGGCGAGCCCCTCGACATCTTCGGCAGGGACGGCAGCGGCCGCGGCGAGTTCTCCGAGCCCGTCGGCATCGCCGACGACGGCCGCGGCAGCCTCTACGTGGCCGACGCCTGGAACGGCCGCATCCAGCGCTTCAGGCAGGGGGACGCCTCGGAGTTCCCCGTCGGCTGGCGGAGCCGGGATGTCCTGGCGAAGCCCTACCTGACCATCCTTAGAGACGGCCGCATTCTCGCCTCCGACCCTGAGAACGGCCGCCTCCTCCTCTTCGAGGCTGACGGCCGGCCGGCGGGCGCGTGGCGTCCGGAGGACGGCTCCGTACCCCTGGGCGTCGCCGCGCTGGCGGACGGCGGCTTCGTCTTCAGCGACGCCGCGGCGAGCACCGTGCAGATCATTCCTGGCTCCCTGGTCGAGAGCCTCTTCCGGTAGTTTGGCCGCATACGTTGTCATTCTGAGCGAGGCGAAGAATCTGGTCTCTGTGGAGAAACGGATTGTAGGGCAGGCATTGGACAAACCCTACCCGTCGCTCAGATTGACGGGCCGGCGCCGCGCTTGGTGCTTATGCCAATCTGTGGAATCTGTGGCTGTCGTTCCGTCGCTCTGTCGTTGACCCCTGGTGGGCCCGCCGCGATAATGCCTGTACCCCACCCCGACCCGCCGGAAACGAGGAGCGACCCTTTGGCCGATCTCGAAGCCCTCCGCAGCCGCGCCCTCGACGAGTTGGCGGCCGCCTGCGATGACGCCGGCCTCGCCGCCTGGCGCAGCGCCTACCTGGGGCGCCAGGGCGCCGTCATCCAGGTCCTGCGCCGCCTCGGCGAGCTGCCGGCGGAGGAGCGGCGCGTCCTCGGCGCTGGCGCCAACGCCCTGCGCGACGCGCTGGAGGCGGCGTTCAAGGAACGCAAGACTGAGGTCGAGCGCGCCGCCGCCGCCGCGCTGGAGGCCGGCGGCATCGACGTTACGCTCCCGGGTCGAAGGGGCCTCGTCGGCCGGCTGCATCCCATAACGCAGACCGAGCGAGACATGCTCGCGGCTCTCGGCGCCATGGGCTTCCAGGTCGCCGAAGGGCCGGAGGTAGAGTGGGAGTACTACAACTTCGACGCCCTCCGCATCCCGGAGCATCACCCGGCCCGCGATACGATGGACACCTTCTGGTTCGACTATCGCCGCGACGGCCGGCGGTCGATGCTCCTGCGCACGCACACCTCGCCGAACCAGATCCGGTTCATGGAGGCGCATCAGCCGCCCGTCCGCGTCGCGGTGCCCGGCCGCGCCTACCGCTACGAGGCGACGGACGCCACGCACGAATGGATGCTGCACCAGGTGGAGATCCTCGCCGTGGATGAAGGCATCTCCATGCGCAACCTGAAGGCCACGCTCACCCAGTTCGCTCAGGCCCTCTTCGGCCGCGACCGGCCGGTGCGCTTTCGCTGCGACTTCTTCCCCTTCGTCGAGCCGGGCGCCGAGATCGCGATCCAGTGCGGCCTCTGCGGCGGCGCCGGCTGCCGCTCCTGCGGCAACGAGGGCTGGCTCGAGATCGGCGGTGCCGGCATGGTGCACCGCGAGATCATCGAGAACGTCGGCTACGACGCCGACCGCTACACCGGATTCGCGGCGGGCTTCGGCGTCGCCCGCGTCGCCATGCTCCGCCACGGCATCGATGACATCCGTCACTTCTTCAGCAACGATCTGCGCTTCCTGCGCCAGTTCTGACCGTTCACGATGCTCGTCTCGCTGAAGTGGCTCTCTGAGTACGTACCCTTGACGCTCCCGCCCAGGGAGCTGGCGGAGCGCCTCACCCTTGCCGGCGTCAAGGTCGAGCGCATCATCAGCCGCGGCGACGAGTGGGAGGGCATCAGCGTCGCCCGCGTCCTGCAGGTGGCGCCTCATCCCAACGCCGACCGCCTGCGCCTCGTCACCGTCGACCTCGCCGGCCCGGCGCAGCCGACCGTCGTCTGCGGCGCGCCCAACGTCGCCGTCGGCCAGAAGGTCGCCTTCGCGCCCACCGGCGCCCGTATCCGCGACGGCCATACAGGCGAGTGGACGGTGCTTAAGGCGGCGCAGATCCGTGGCGTCGATTCGGCGGGCATGGTGCTCTCCGAGATGGAGCTGGGCCTCTCCGAGAACCACCAGGAGATACTCGAGCTGGCGGAGGACGCGCCCGTCGGCCAGCCCCTGCGCGACTACCTCGGCGACACACTATTCGAGCTAGAAGTGACGCCCAACCGGCCCGACCACCTCTCGATGCTCGGCGTCGCCTGGGAGGTGGCCGCCCAGACGCGCGTCAAAGTCCAGGAGCCTGACCGCATCTATGTGGAGGCGGCGACGACCAGCGCCGCCCAGCGCACCTCCGTGACGATCGAGGACAAGGACCTCTGCGCGCGCTACCTGGCCGGCATCGTCGAGCGGGTCAAGATGGGGCCGTCGCCGCAGTGGCTGCAGGAGCGCCTGCGCGCCGCCGGCATGCGGCCGATCAACAACGTCGTCGACATAACGAACTACGTGATGCTCGAGACGGGCCAGCCCCTGCACGCCTTCGACTTCCGCAAGCTCGGCGGCGGCCGCATCGTCGTCCGCCGGGCGCGACTCGGCGAGCGCGTCCGCACGCTGGACGACGTCGATCGCGAGCTGACGCCCGATACGCTCGTCATCGCCGACGCGAACAAGCCGGTCGCGATCGCCGGCGTCATGGGCGGCGCCGAGGCGGAGGTGAGCCCGGCGACAACCATCATCCTTCTCGAGTCGGCCAACTTCGACCCGATCAGCGTCAGGGCGACGAGCGCGGCGCTGGGCCTGCGCACGGAGGCTTCCGCCCGCTTTGAGAAGGGGCTGCACCCGGAGCTGGCAGCGGCGGCAGCGCGCCGCGCCATGAAGCTGCTGGTCGAGATCGCCGGCGGCCGCGCCGCCAAAGGCCTCGTCGACGCCTACCCGAAGAAGCGACCGGACACGCGCGTCGTCGTCACCCGCCGCCGCATCGAGCAGGTCCTCGGCGTCGACCTGTCGACGACGCAGGTGCGCTCCGCGCTCTCCGACCTCGGCTTCGGCTGCCGCTGGGTGCCGCCGGACCGCTTCGTTGTTCGCGCCCCCTACTGGCGCACCGACGTCAACATGGCTGACGACGTGGTCGAGGAGCTGGCGCGCGTCACCGGCTACGACCGCATCGAGCCCGCGCCCCTCGCCGGCGCCGTGCCGGCGCCCAGCGTCGACCCGGTGGAGGACCTGCGCGACCGCCTTCGCGACGCCGCCGTCGCGGCTGGCCTGCAGGAGGTCATCACCTACCCGCTGACTACGCCTGAGGTCCTTCAGGCCGTCGCGCCGCCCGAGGCCCTGGAGGCCCACCCGCCGCTGCGCCTGGAGAACCCGATGAGCAGCGAGCAGTCCGTGATGCGCACCTCGCTGCGCGCCTCCTTGCTGCAGACGCTGGCGGCCAATCTACGCCGCGAGCGCGGCCCCGTCGCCCTCTTCGAAGCCGCCCGCGTCTACCTCAGCCGTCCCGAGGATCTCCCGGAGGAGCGCGAGGTCGTCGTCGGCGTCGTCGGCGGCGTGCGCGCCGGTCGCTGGGGCGAGCCGACGGACGAGCGGCTCGACTTCTTCGACGCCAAGGGCCTGCTCGAGGAGCTCCTCCTGCGCGCCGGCGCCGACGTCGAGTTCCGCGCCGGCGAGGATTACGGCCTCCTGCGCGGCCGCACGGCGCTGCTCTTCGCCGGCGAAGAGCAGGCGGGCGTCCTCGGCCAGGTGCACCCGCGGGTCGCCGCCCGCTTCGACCTCGACGGCGCCGTCCTCCTCTTCGAGGTCGACGTCGCGTGCCTGCTGCCGGCGCTGAGGCCCGTCGCGGCCCACCGGCCGCTCTCCCGCTTCCCGGCCGTCACCCAGGACATAGCCCTCCTCGTCGACGAGACGGTGCCGGCCGCCAGGGTCACGCAGGCCATCGCCTCCAGCGCCCTCGTCGCGGAGGCGCGCCTCTTCGACGTCTACGAGGGGCCGCCGCTGCCCGCCGGCAAGCGCTCGCTGGCCTACGCTGTCCACTTCCAGTCGCTGGAGAGGACGCTCACCGACGCGGAGGTCGCCGACGCCCGCCGCCGCCTCGTCCGCCGCCTGCAGCACGACCTCGGCGCCGAGCTGCGGGGGTCACTAGCGTGACGGCATAGGGCTGCCGCCGGACATAGCAACCGTTGTGCCCC
>DATBWN010000125.1:0-2621 GCA_036514755.1 Dehalococcoidia bacterium
ACCACTGGCTCCCCGGCGCCCACTAGGTGACCAATTCAGGCGACGGATCGTTGCCCCCGGCAATCCCCGGTTCCGTCCCTGAACCTTAGCCGATTCCCTTCAGCAATCTATAACGCTGCCTCTTCCGCCCTGTTACAGCCCATCGGCTGCTGCTATGACAGGCACACGCCCGTCGTGTATCGTCTAAGCGCCTCGCTCGCTCCTCGAAAGGGAGGGCCCCATGAGCGCCGTCACCGAGCTCGCCGCCGACATGGCCCGCGCCGCCGCCGACTTCCTCGCCGCCCTTTCGCCGGCGCAGCGCGAGCAGGCTAACCTGCCCTTCGACGACGAGGACGAGCGCCGCCGCTGGTACTACTTCCCCAGGCAACGCGCCGGCCTGCCCTTCGCCGCGATGACATCTCGCGCCCAGCAGCAGTCTGCCCTGCGCCTCCTCGCCAGCGGCCTGAGCGAGGCCGGCTACAACGCCGCGACGACGATCGTCGGCCTCGACAACGTCCTGGACGGCCGCGAGGGCTTCCTCCAGCGCCCCTACCCGGACAGCGCCCCGGACAGCCGCTTTCGCGACCCGCTCATGTACTTCGTCACCGTCTTCGGCGCGCCCGCCGCGGACGGGGCCTGGGGCTGGCGCTTCGAGGGCCACCACGTCTGCGTCAACTACACTGTCCGTGCCGGCGTCGTCTCGCCGACGCCGCTCTTCTTCGGCGCCGACCCGGCCGACTCGCCCCTGCCCGGCGGCAAGCAGCTGCGTCCCCTGGGCGGCGAGGAGGACGCGGCGCGGGCGCTCCTGTCCCTGCTGCGGCCGGAGCAGCGGGCGCAGGCCATCATCTCGCCCGCCGTGCCGTTGGACATCGTGCAGTCGAACCGGCCGCGCGTCGAAGACGGCGCCCTGCCGCTGCCGCTGAACATGTTCCGCGGCCAGACGCCGGACACCTCCACCTGGGACCGGCGACGCGCCCTCTACGGCCTCACGCCGGCGCTGGAGGAGAGCCTGCGCTTCACCGCCAAGCCCAAGGGCCTCGCCGGCGGCGCCATGGACGAGACTCAGCGCGCCGCCCTGTCGAGGCTCCTTCACGTCTACACCGACCGCTTGCCGGAGCCGCTGGCGGCGCAGCAGGCGAAGCTCGTCACGCCGGCAGGCGCCTCATTCGCCTGGGCGGGCGCCGTCGAGCCGGGCGGCTTCCATTACTACCGCGTCCAGGCCGAGCGCCTCCTCATCGAGTACGACAACGCCGCCCTCGGCGGCAACGATATCCCCAACCACATCCACGCCGTCCTGCGCGACCCCGTCGGCGACTTCGGCGACGTGCTGGCCCGGCATTACGCGGCTGCGCACTGAGCGCCCCGTCCCGCCACCTTACCGGCATTCGGGCATAGGGCATAAGGGCATGGCGTTCGGGCAGATGCCGGCAGACGAGGAGAATTGCAGAGGGGCAACGGGTCCTACGCCGGGCCGGGCACCCGTGCCGACACTAAGCTAGTCGATTAGTCGCTTGCTGTAACGCACCTCCACGGCTTCGTGACCGCCGGGGAGCTGGGGAAGTGAGCCTGGCGCGATCGTTTTGGTCGCTTCGTCGAACAGCCAACCTTCCTTCTCGTAGAACGACCGAGCAAGTGCGTTTTTCTCAAGCACCCAGAGAATCGCTTCGTTGAAGCCGGCGCTGCGCAAGTCACCGACTGCGGTGTTCATCAGCGCCCGGCCTATGCCGCGGCGCCAGTGGGACGGCGAGATGTAGATTGCGGCGACTTCGCCCACGCCGACACTATCCGCGTCTCCGGCGTGATAGCACGAGACGAATCCGATGACTGCGTCGTTCTCCTCGGCGACGAATAGCCAGTGCGGCGGGCCTTCCTGTTCACGCAGCCCGGCCAGCCACTGGCGCCACCACTCCGTGCGCTCGTCAAGCGTGTTGCCGAGGCCCTCGAGGAAGTCGGCCGGGAAGATGTGCCGGTAGGCCCCCTGCCAACCGTCGATGTGCACCCGCGCGATGCCCTCCGCGTCGGCGACAGTTGCTGGTCTGACCAGCCACGTCATGATTTGGCATCATAGTCTCTGTTTGTCTGCTAGTCTGCCCGTCTGCGGGCGGGGCTGGATTCCGGGGGCCGGGGAAGTGTAATTCGCCAGGCGCGGCGCTACCATCGATGGCGTGGCAGTAACGACGCGGCGTGGCCGGCCGCGGCATCCGGATGTCCTGACGCCTGCCGAGTGGCGCGTCGTCAACGGCGTGCGCCACGGCATGACCAACCGCGTCATCGCCGCGCAGCCGGCGTCAGCCTCGACGCGGTCAAGTTTCACGTCGAGAACGCGACGGGGAAACTCGGCCTCGAGAGCCGCGCCCAGCTGAAGCACTGGCGGGGCGCGCCGATCGAGAGCGCCCTGAACGGAGGAGGGATTACCATGCGCGGCGAGCTGCAGCTGGGACCGATCGGCCAGATCGCGCGGGCCGTCAAAGACATCGAGCAGGCGGAGGCGTGGTACAGGGACATCCTCGGCCTGACCCACATGTACACCTACGGCAAGCTGGCCTTCTTCGACTGCGGCGGCACCCGCCTCATGGTTGAGGAGCGGACAATCATCGACGTGCCGAACCTACACAACGACTCCGTGCTTTACTTCCGCGTCG
>DATBWN010000126.1:0-21543 GCA_036514755.1 Dehalococcoidia bacterium
CTTCAGCTCGTTGCGGATGGGGCCGTTGACGATGACCATCTGGCCCGCGCCTCCCGTGCTCGCCGTGCCGATGTAGACGTTCGTCGAGCCCCAGCGCGGGTCGTTCCAGCACTCGACGGCGGCGAGGACCACCGGGAAGTACTCCGGCCTGCAGCCCGCCATGACGGCGTTGACCGCCGCCAGCTCGACCGTGCACTGCATGTTCGTCTCGTTGAAGGTGATGAGCACCTCCTCCGGGTCGCGGCCCACGGTGGCGATGAACTCCTTGACGACCTCCGGGCGCGGCGGCACGACGGGCAGGCCGTCCGTCCAGCCCTTCTCGAAGTACATCTCGATGGCGTCGTAGACGTCTTTGGACTCAAGCGTCGCTGCGCCCATTGATCTCCTCCTGCCTATGAACCGAGATACGTCGCCGCCTATAGCTCACCGTGAAGAGTCGGAATCTTAAGTACGTTCGTGGTGAGCTTGTCGAACCACGATCTCCTGTCTAACACATCGTCCTTCGACAGGCTCAGGACGAACGTTCCGAGGTAACTCACTGCCCGTCTCCGACTAGCCCATCACGACGATGGCGCGCCCCGTGACCTCGCCGCGGTCGAGCGCCGCGTACGCCTCGCCTACCTCGTCGAGGCCGTAGCGGCGCGTGACCAGCTTGCTGATGCCGACCTGCCCCCGCGCGACGAGCTTGATCAGCTCCGGCACGTCTGTGCGCATGCGCGCGCCGTAAGAGCCCTTCAGCGTCAGGCTGCGCCGCACGAGGCGCGTGATCTCCACCGGCACCGAAGCCGTCCCCGGCGCCAGCCCCACGACTACCACCCTGCCGCCGTCCGCCGTCGCGTTGAGCGCCGTGAGCACGGTGTCCGGCCGCCCCAGCGCCTCGAAGGCGACGTCCACGCCCCGGCCGCCCGTCAGCTCGCGCACCCGCGCCGCGGCGTCGCCCTGGGAGGCGTTGACGCCCTGCGTCGCGCCCAGCTCCTTCGCCGCCTGCAGCTTCTCGTCGCGGATGTCGACGGCGATGACCTCGGAGGCGCCGAAGGCGCGCGCGATCTGGACGATGTTGCTGCCGACGCCGCCGACGCCGATGACGGCCACGGTCTGGCCGACCGAGACCTCTCCCTGGTGGCGCACGGCGCCGTAGGCCGTCGGCACGGCGCAGCCGAGGATGCAGGCCTCCGCCAGCGCCAGCGAGTCCGGGATCGGGAAGACGGCGGTGGCCGGCACGACGGCGTACTCGGCGAGGCCGCCGGCGCTGTACATGGCGAGCGGCGAGCCGTCGCGGCGAAAGAGGCGCGTCTCGCCGTCGAACAGCGCGCCCTTGCCGCGGTTCAGGGCGAAGAACGTCTCGCAGAGGTCGTCGCGGCCGCGGACGCAGAACTGGCACCAGCCGCAGGGCAGGATGAAGGAGACGACGACGCGGTCGCCGCGCTTGACCTGCGTCACGTCCGGCGCCGCCTCGACGACGGTGCCGGAGACCTCGTGGCCGAGGACGGCGGGCAGCGGGAAGCCGATCTCGCCCTTGATGACGTGCAGGTCGCTATGGCAGACGCCGCAGGCGGCCACCTTCAGCAGCACCTCGCCCTGGCGCGGCTTCGGGTCGGCGATCTCCTCGACGCGCAGCGGCCCGCCCACCTGATCGAGAACCGTCGCCCTCATCGCGAACCTCCCCGCCCGCGAACGCTAGCGAAGCGGCGGCCTGCCTAGCGGAAGGCAGGCGCCACGTCTTCGATGAAGCGCTGGAAGCGCGCCTTGTGCGCCTCCTTGTCCGTGCCCCAGCCGTGGTTGAGGAGGATCAGCTCGCTCACCTTGGCGTCGATGTACTTGCCGACCTCCTCCGTCACCTCGCGCGCGCTGCCGATGATGTTCCAGCCGCGCCGCGCCCGCGCCTCCGCCACCTCCGCCGCGTCGTCGCTGATGATGACGTTCGCCGTCGCCGTGCGCCAGATCGAGGCCGGGTCCCGGCCCACGCGCTCGCAGTGCTCGTCCAGGACGTTGCTCTTCTGCGCGAGCATCTCCGGCGTGCCGCCGATGTTCCAGGCGTCGGCGAAGCGGGCGACGATGCCCAGCATGACCTTCTCGCCGCCGCCGCCGATCATGATCGGCAGGTGCTCCTGCACGGGCGGGGGCGAGAGGAACGCGTCGCGCATCGTGTAGTACTTACCGTCGAAGTCCGTCCGCTTGCCGTCGAAGAGGCTGCGCAGGATCTGGACCGACTCGGTCAGCATCCTGTGGCGCCCGCCGATGGTCGGGAAGGGGATGCCGAAGGCGTTGTGCTCCCGCTCCTGCCAGGCGGCGCCGATGCCGAGGACGACGCGGCCGCCGCTGATCACGTCGACCTGCGCCACCTGCTTGGCGAGGATGGCCGGGTTACGGAAGGTGTTGCCGGTGACGATGGAGCCGACGCGCACGCGCGGGACGAGGGCGGCCAGGGCCGCCAGCGTCGTCCAGCACTCGATCCAGGGGCCGTAGTCGTCGCCGGGGCGCATGAAGTGGTCGGCGATCCAGACGCCCTCGTAGCCTATCTTCTCGCAGAAGCGGGCCTCCTCCAGGATCTCATCCCAGGGGTTGCTCTCCGCCGCGAACCAGGCGCTGAACCGCATGGCGCCCTCCTCCCAGACTGCCGTGCTCGTCAGCAGCACGTGCATTTGACTGCAGATGCGCGCAAGGTTCAAGCCTGCGAGGGAGGGCGTCTGCTTGCTTTCGATGTTGAGAGGGTGGAAGGGCCTTAAGACCCGGGGCTGACGACGCGCTCGGCGCGGACGACGAGGCGGTCGGCGTACTCGAGCTGGGCGCGGTTGAAGGCGCCCGTGCAGGTGATGAGCGTGACGACCTCGCTGTCCGTGGGCCCGACGATCTCCTGGATGGGTGCCGACTCCGCGTTGTAGGTGGACACGGACGTAACCCGGTAGGTGAAGACCTTCCCTTCGTCCACCTCGAGGATGACGTCGTCGCCCGGGCGCAGCTCGCGCAGGCGCCAGAACACCGCCGGGCCGAAGTTGATGTAGTCGACGTGGCCGGCCAGGACGATGTTGCCCCTCTGGCCGGGGTTGGCGGAGAAGGTGTACCAGGCGACGACCATCGGCTCCTTGGGCGAGAGCATGTTGCCGTCCGCATCGAGGCCGAGGCGGATCGTCGAGGCGTTCACCTCGATGCGCGGTATCTGGATGCGGTAGATCGCCTCGGCGACCTCCGACGTCACCGTCGGTTCGGTCGTCGCGGTTGGCGTCGAGAGGGCCAGGGAAGCGTCGCTGAACGCCGGCGCCTTCGGCGACGTGTCATCGTTGCGCAGGGCGAAGACGATGAAGCCTACGCCGATGCCGATCAGGACGAGGCCGAGGATGTGCACCAGGCTGCGTCCGCGGCGCTTTCTCACCTTCGGAGCCTGCCTCCCAGGTAGATGCTCGATTGCCTGCGCGTCTTGTCCAGCATGCCGAGTCAGACAGCTCTCAGTCTAGCAGGGCGCGGGTCAGCGGCCCGCACGTTCCTCGTCCCGGGGCGACATCATCAGTCTGTCGCCCTGCCTGAGGTCGAGGGCGGCGGTTGCGCCCGCGCTCATCTCGATGACGGTGTGGGCGCCGCGCGCCGCCGAGAGCCGGAAGGGTGCCAGGTTGGGCACGACCTTAACCACCTCGTCCTGCTTGTTCAGGTAGATGACGTCGATAGCGAAGCGCATGAACGCCGTATGGATGGAGGAGCTGGGCCGGATGACCATCGCCTCGCCCGCCGGCAGCGAGGCCCTGCCGAGGAGGCCGCGCAGCCGCGTCAGCGGGTTGTCCGCCAGGTAGGCGTTTGGCGCAACGGTCTCGCCGCTGCGCGCGTTCTTCACGTCGAGTCGCTTCATCTTCGCTCGGCCGCCGGCGCCGCGCCTGTCTGCCGGGCAGGTCCCCACAAGCAAGAACGCGGCGCGAACGTAAACGGTTACCGTTTAGTTAGCGGCAGCCAGGAGCCGCCTCTTTAGCTGGCGGCGGACTCGATGTGGCGCATTGCTAGCGGCGCCAGAGCTCCTTCGTGGCGATGCGGGCGCCCTCCACCAACGCCTCGAACTTCGCCCAGACGACCGTTGGGTGCACGTCTGGATGGAAGCGCGCCTCCGAGCAGAAGCCGCAGTCGGCGCCGGCGATGACGTTCTCGCGGCCGACGACCTCCGCGTACTTGATGATCCGGTCGGCGACGAGGCGCGGGTGTTCGACGACGTTGGTCGTGTGGGTGATGACGCCGGGGATGATGACCTTGCCCTCCGGCAGCCTGACGTCCTTGAAGGCGCGCCATTCGTGCTCGTGCCGCGGGTTCGCCGCCTCGAAGGAGTAGGCGCAGGCGTTGATCTTGTACATGAGGGGCAGGACGTCCGCCAGGGGCGTGTCGTAGACGCGCGGGCCCTCGTTGATGCCGTAGCAGGTGTGGAAGCGCACCTGCTCCGCCGGTATGCCGCGCAGGGCGTGGTTGATCGCCTCCACGTACGTCTCGCCCGCCATCTCCGTGTCCCTGCCGTAGGCGACGGTGAGCGCCGGGTCGTCGATCTGCAGGAGGAAGCCGGCGTCCGTGATCGCCTTGTACTCCTCGTGCATGGCCTCGGCGACGGCGAAGATGTACTCCTCGAAGGTGCGGTAGTAGCGGTTGCCGGCCATGCCCCGCGGCGCCGAGGCGGGCAGGAACGCCTCCTCAACGGCCAGCCCGGCCAGGCCCGCCTTCAGGTTGGCGATGTCCGCGTGCACGGCGTCCTGGCCCTTGTAGCTCACGGGCCCGGTGCAAACCATCTGGAGGGCGCCAGCGATGCGGTTGGCGCTGCGCGGCTTGAAATAGTACTCCTCGTAGTACTCGCGGAAGGTCTCGATCTCCTTCGAGCGGCGCATCATCGTCGTCGTAAGGCTCTGCTCCGCGGCGGGCTCCAGGCCGGTGAGCCGGTTGCCGATGTAGGCGACGAAGCTGTCCTTGCCCTGCTCGCCGTCGTTGACCACGTCGATGCCGAGCTGCGCCTGGTGGGCCACGCTCTCGGCCACGGCGCTGCGCACCCGCGCGTCGAAGGCCGCCTCGTCGTAGGGCTGGCCCGCGACCTTGGCCTGGATCATCAGCAGGAGGTCGTTGGGCCGCGCCAGGCTGCCGCAGTGCGTAGTCAGTATCCGGTCTGTGCTCCGCTTCATGCCCTTCTCTACTCCTAGACAGATGGCGCGATGGGACGGCGTCGTGCCGACATAGTGGCACCTGAGGGTTGCGGCGGCAACACCTCCGAACGGCGTATGCCGTCGGCGTACCATAGGGGCGTGGAGCGCGAGGCGACTGAGGACGCCATCGAAGCCGTGGGCCGGAGGCTGCTGGCCGCGGCCGAACGGCGCGAGGCCATCGTCCTCACGCCGCAGTGGTGGCAGGAGCGCCTCCTCGCCTGGGCGACGGGCGACCCCGAGTTCCGCGTTAAGCTTCTGCGCTTCGTCGACGTGCTGCCGACGCTGCGCAGCGGCCGCGCCGTCGCCGACCACGTGCGCCAGTACTTCCGCGGCCACGCGCCGGCGTTTGTCCACCTCGGCTCCGGGCTGGCGGCGCAGCCGGCCTTCCGCCCCGTTGTCTCGCGCGCCGTGCGCGAGGGCGTCTTCGCCATGGCACACCGCTTCATCGCCGGCGAGACGCCGGCGGCGGCCGTGCGCCGCCTGCGCGCTCTCGCCGACCAGGGCGTCGCCTGCACCGTCGACCTCCTGGGCGAGGCGACGCTCTCCGAGGCCGAGGCGGACGTCTACGCTCGCCGCTACGCCGAGCTCGTCGAGACGCTGGCGCGGGAGGTGCCCGGCGCCGCCGACGAGTTCTGGCAGGGAGTGCCGCCGGTCAACGTATCGCTGAAGCTCAGCTCCCTCTGCTCCCAGTTCGAGACGGCGGCGCCGGAGCGCGTGAGCGAGGTCGTCCTCGCCCGGCTGCGGCCGCTGCTGCGCCTGGCGCGCCAGCGCGGCGCCTTCCTCAACGTCGACATGGAGCAGCACCGCTACAAAGACCTCGTCCATCACGCCTTCGCCCATGCCCTGCGCGACCCGGAGTTTCGCGACTTCGCCGACGTGGGCATCGTCGTCCAGGCCTATCTCAAGGACGCTGAGGACGACCTCCGCCGGCTGCGCGAGCTGGCGGAGGAGCGCGGGACGCCCTTCAGCGTCCGGCTGGTGAAGGGCGCCTACTGGGAGGAGGAGCGCATCGTCGCCGGCCAGAACGAGTGGCCTGTTCCCGTCTTCGAGGAGAAGGCGGCCACGGATGCCTCCTTCGAGCGCTGCACGGACGCGCTCCTCGCCGCCTGGCCGCACCTGCGGCCCGCCTTCGGCACGCACAACCCGCGCTCCGTAGCGCAGGCGATGGTCAAGGCGCGGGCGCTGGGCCTCGCCGGCGCCGTCGAGTTTCAGACGCTCTTCGGCATGGCGGAGGAGCTGCGGGAGGCCGTGGCCCAGGCCGGCTTCCGCACGCGGGTCTACGCGCCGGTCGGCGCCGTTGTGCCGGGCATGGCGTATCTGGTGCGGCGGCTGCTGGAAAACACGTCGAACCAGTCCTGGTTCGCGCAGGAGGCGCTGGCGGCGAGCGCGGAGGAGGTGCTGGCGCCGCCGAACCTGTCCGCCGGCGCGGCGTCATCCTCGCGGCGCCGCGCCGCCAGCCCGTCGGCGGCGTTCCGCAACGCCGCGCCCGCCGAGTTCCACAACCCGGCCGTGCGCCAGCGCATGAAGACGGCGCTCGCGGCCGCGCGACGGTCCTTCCCTGCAAGGAGCGTGCAGCCGCTCCTCATCGGCGACGAAGCCGTTGGCCGCCGCTCCGTCGCCGAGGTGCGCTACCCGGCCGACCCAGCCCTGCTTCTCGGCCGCGTCGCCCAGGCGACGCCGGCGGACGTCGACGAGGCGGTCGCGGCGGCCCACGACGCCTTCCCGGCCTGGCGCGACCGGCCGGCGACGGAGCGCGCGGCGATCCTGCGCCGCGCCGCCTCGATCATGGAGGGGCGCCGCTTCGCGCTCGCCGCCCTCATGGTCTTCGAGAGCGCCAAGCCCTGGCACGAAGCGGACGGCGACGTCATCGAGGCCTGCGACTACCTGCGCTACTATGCCGCCGAGGCGGAGCGCCTGCTCAAGCCCGTCCCGATGCTTGACGTGCCGGGCGAGGCGAACGTCTACCTGCGAGAGGCGCGCGGCGTCTGCGCCGTCATCGCCCCGTGGAACTTCCCCCTGGCGATCATCTGCGGCATGAGCAGCGCCGCCCTGACGGCCGGCAACTGCGCCATCCTCAAGCCCGCGGCGCAGTCGCCGCTCGTCGCGGCCCGCCTGGTCGAGATCCTGCGCGAGGCCGGCGTGCCGCCGGGCGCCGTCCAGTACCTGCCCGGGCCAGGCGGCGAGGTCGGCCGGGCGCTGGTCGAGCACCCCGGCGTCGAGGTCATCGCCTTCACGGGCAGCAAGGAGGTCGGCCTCGGCATCATCGAGGCCGCCGCGCCGGTGCGGCCCGGCCAGCGCAGCGTCAAGCGCGTCGTCGCCGAGATGGGCGGCAAGAACGCCATCATCGTCGACGAGGACGCCGACCTCGACCAGGCGGTGGCCGGCGTGGTCACGTCCGCCTTCGGCTACGCCGGCCAGAAGTGCAGCGCCTGCAGCCGCCTCATCGTCGTCGGCTCCGCCTACGACGAGACACTCGCCCGCCTGGCGCGCGCCGTCGAGAGCCTCGTCGTCGGCCCGCCGCACGAAGCGGCGACGTTCGTGCCGGCGGTCATCGGCGAGTCGGCGCGGCGCCGCATCGAGGGCTACATCGCGGAAGGCAAGCAGACGGCGAGGCTGCTTGCCCAGGGCGCGGCGCCGGCCGGGCCCGGCTACTACGTCCCGCCCACCGTCTTCGCGGACGTGGCCGCCGACTCGCGCCTGGCGCGTGAAGAGATATTCGGGCCGGTGCTCTGCGTCTTCCGCGCCCGCGACTTCGAGGAGGCGCTGGCCATGGCGCTGGACTCGGAGTTCGCGCTGACGGGCGGGCTCTACTCGCGCAACCCGCGCAACGTCGACCGGGCGAAGGCGGCGTTCCGCGTCGGCAATCTTTACATAAACCGCAGGATCACCGGCGCCGTCGTTGGCCGCCAGCCCTTCGGCGGCCTGGCCCTCTCCGGCGTCGGCGACAAGGCGGGCGGGCCGGACTACCTGCTGCAGTTCCTCCAGCCCCGCACGATATCGGAGAGCACGATGCGCCGCGGCTTCGCGCCGGAGGGGATCGCTTCGCATGGCGCGCGGGCGCAGTAGGCCGCGTCTCCCGGCGGGCCGTGCGCCCGTTTTCGCGACAGCGTGCCAAACCGAACCCACCGGTAACCTTTCTCGCGTAGACTAAGTAAGGAGACCGTGAGGCAGGAGGTGACCCCGCCATCTGCTGCAGGACTAACGTCTACCCTCTGAACCCGGAGACGGCCGTAGCCGTCCTCGGCGTCGGCCTCTTCCGGCCCGTCTACTGGCTGCCCGGACGGGGCGACTACGCCGTCAACTGGGAACGGCTCATCCCGGAGGAGGGCACCATCGTCACGGCGTCTATCTCCGGCGAGTCCCTGGACCTGAGCATCTCGCCGGCGATCAGCGCCTTCGCCCAGCACGCCGGCAAGCGCATCGCCGCGAGCGTGTACTTCGAGATCGCCGCCAAGTACGCGGAGAAGGTGGACGGTGAGGTGATCCAGCGCGCTACCGTAGCCGGCTGCAAGCTCACGGACCGCCCTCACGAGCTGGTGCTGGCGCGCTACCCCAGCCTGCCGCTGAGCTTCGACCGAATCTGCGCCGGCTTCCAGGCTGTGCTTCTCGGCCGCCAGGATGATCCGCCAGGCGCTGCCGCCTGAGCCTGCCGCCGCGTTATGATTCTGCAATACTGGCCGGTGGCGCTGCCGTCGGTACCGTGCTAATAATGTCTAGGCTCTCAGGCCGGAGTAAGGCATGGCTCAAACGCGCCCTCGCCCCAATCGACTGAAGAGGCCCTGGCGGCTCCGCACCCGTCTCAGCCTAGCTCTCGTCGCCCTCTTCGTCGCAATCGCGGTGCTCGTCGTCGTCTCGCACTACGAGCGCCTCAGCGACATTCGCGAGTCTCGCGTCGAGAACCTGGAGACGGTGAACGAGACGCTGGCCGAGGTCGTCGACGGTTTCGCGCGCGACCTCGAGAGCTTCGCCCTGTCGACGGCGATCACGCTCGGTGACTCGCGGACGACGCTTGGGCCCGCCGCCAGCTCGATTGAGCAGGACGATCTGCACACCTACCTGGGGCACCTGGTCGATGGCTACAGCATACTCGGCTCCATCTTCGTCACGGACCCGCAGGGCAGGGTCATCGCCAGCAACCGCGGCGAAATGCAGGGCCTGGACCTCTCCTCGCACAGCTACGTCAAGGCGCTCCAGGACGGCGACCGCGCTTACTGGTCGGAGGCGGTCCCCGGCGCCATCTCCGGCCAGACGACCGTCGCCTACTCGCGCGTCATCTCCTCGCCAGAGGGCACGACGAGAGGCTTCCTGGTCATCACGTTCTCGCCTGGGGCGCTCTCGACGCGCTTGCCGGACGACCTGCCGACAGGCGCCCACGTCATCCTCATCGACCAGGCCGGCACGGTGCTCTTCAGCTCTCGAGACGAAGACGTGGAAGCCCCGCCTGCCAACATCTCGTCCGCGCCGGCCTACGCCGCGGCCAGCCGCGGCGAGCACGTCCTCATCCGCTCCGGGCCTAGCCCCATCGACGAAGGCGACCGCTACGGCTCCTTCGTCGGCCTCCATCGCACGGATTGGGTCGTGGGCCTGACGCTGCCGGCGAGCGCCATCGATGGGCCGCTGGAGAGGCTGTTCCAGCGCGAGCTGCTGGTGATCTCGGCCATCCTGCTCATCGGCCTGGCGACGATGCTGATCATCGCTTCCCGCCTCTCGCGTCCCCTCACCACCCTCGCCGGCGCGGCGTCTGCCATCGCCCGCGGCGAGCGGCCGGTGACGCCCATCGGCGCGGCCGACGCGGACGTCAGCCAGCTGGCCCTAGCGATGGAGGAGATGAGCCGCGCCATCGCCGAGCGCGAGGAGCGCCTGCGCACGCAGGCGACCATCCTCGAGGCGGTGGAGCGCACGGGCGAGTCCCTCGCCACGCAGCTTGAGTTCGAGAAGGTCGTCACGTCGATCAGCGAGGCAGGCGTCGACGTGGTCGGCGCCCAGGCCGCCCTCTTCCTCCACAAGGACGAGGGGGACGATGGGACCTTCCGGCCCGTCGGCGCCGCCGGCGATCACGCGTCTTTCCACCTCGGCGTCAACGACTCGCTGACGCAGCGGACGCTTAAGGGCGAGAACGTCCTCGTCGCCGACCTCTCCGTCCTCGTCGGCCGGACGCGGCGCCTCCAGGAGGCGGGGGAGGCCCGCCTGCCCCGCAGCCTGCTGGGCGTGCCCGTCCGCTCCCGCCAGGGCGAAGCCGTCGGCGGGCTCTTCCTGCTTCACTCGCTGCCGCGCGCCTTCAACCACTACCACCAGCGCCTCGCCGTCGGCCTGGCGCGCTGGGCGAGCATCGTCCTCGACAACGCGAGGCTCTACAGCCAGGCGCAGCTGGTGATGGAGCAGCTGCGAAAGTCGAACTTCGACAAGGACGAGTTTCTCGGCGTCCTCTCGCACGAGCTGCGCACGCCGATAACGACGATCTACGGTGGCGCCCGCTTTCTCCGCACCCGGCGCGACAAGCTAACGGACGAGGCGCGGGACGAGATGATCGCCTCCATCGCCGAGGAGTCGGAGCGTCTCTACCGGCTCGTCGAGGACCTCCTCGCCATCGCCCGCACGGAGATCAGCGAGCGCGTGACGGGCGAGCCCGTCTCGGTCGCCGCTGCCATCGAGCAGGCGACGCGCCAGGCGGGGCACCGCTATCCAGGCCGGCCGCTGGAGGTGCGCATCAGCCCGGACCTGCCGCCCATCCTCGCCGAACCTACCTACCTGCAGCAGATCATCACTAACCTCATCTCGAACGCGGACAAGTACTCGGACGCCGGCCTGCCCATCGAGATCGAGGTGACGGGGGACGATACGGAGATCAGCATTCGCGTCCTGGATCGCGGCCCCGCCGTTGCCGCGGACGAGCTGGCGCAGATATTCGAGGGCTTCTACCGCTCGGAGAGCACCTCCGGCCGCGCCTCCGGCAAGGGCCTGGGCCTGACCGTCTGCAAGCGGCTGGTGGAGGCTCTTTCCGGCCGCATCTGGGCTCGCCTGCGGCCGGAGGGGGGCCTGGAGGTTGGCTTCGCCTTCCCCATCGCTCAGGAATTGGCCCCGACACTGGTCGGCAGCAAATCGAAGTAGCGCGGCGGCGTTCAGAAGGGACATCGTTACGGCTTTGTCAGACAGGGGCTCCGGGCTTAGACTGGTCGGTAACCCACGACGGGCCAAGATACCGGGAGTCGATCCCCTCGAAGGTTGTGCCGTGGGCTGCGCGATGCGTCGCAAAGCAGCGGCGCCGTGACAGCGGGGAAGCAAAGCCCAACCTGCAAAGGAAGGTGCTCCGCATGACAGTTGAACCCCTTATTCTGGCAGTAGACGACGAAGTCGGCATCCTGCGTCTCATCAAGCTGGAGCTGTCCAGCCAGGGATTCCGCGTCGTCGTCGCCGAGGACGGAGCGGAAGCGCTCCGCATCGCCGAGCAGCAGCGCCCCGACATCGTTGTGCTAGACATAATCATGCCGCAGATGAGCGGCCTGGAGGTCATGCGCCGCCTGCGCGAGCGAAGCAGCACGCCCGTCATCCTCCTCACGGCCAAGGACCATGACGAGGATAAGGTCCGCGGCCTGGAGCTCGGCGCCGACGACTACCTGGCGAAGCCGTTCAACCCGGAGGAGCTGAGCGCCCGCGTCCGCGCCGTCCTGCGCCGCGGCTACCGGCCGCCGGCCGGCGGCGAGAGCGTCGTCCGCGCCGGCAACGTCGAGATCGACCTCGAGCGCCGCCTGGTCAAGAAGGACGGCGACCTCATCGCTCTGACGCGCACGGAGTGGATGCTCCTGCAGCACCTCGCCGCCAACGCCGGCAAGGTCATGCTCAACACGGAGCTGCTGAGCAAGGTCTGGGGCCCGGAGTACCGCGACGACCTGCAGTATCTCCGCGTCTGGGTCTCCCGCCTGCGCAGCAAGCTGGAAACCGACCCCTCCAGCCCGGCCATCATCAAGACGCTCCAGGGCATCGGCTACCTGCTGAACGCCCAGGAGGACGCCGCTGTGCCCGGCGCCCGCGCCGCCGCCAGCTAGCTGGCCCAGGCCCCGCCAGCCTGTTCCAATCGGAGCTCTTCAGGAGCGCGACAGGGGATTCGTCTAAGCCGGGCGGGGGCCCGTCTGCTGCAGCAGCTCCGTGACGGCATCGACGAGCCGGTCCGGCTCGAACGGCTTCTCGATGGCCGCGTCCGCGCCCAGCTCCAGCTGCGCCGTCCGCGCGCCGTAGGCGGAAGCGATGAGCACGGGCGCGTGGTTTCGCCGCGCTTTCAGCTCGCGGAAGAACTCGCGTCCGTCCATGCGCGGCATGCGCAGGTCGAGGACGATGACGTCGACGCTGGCGTCATCGAGCATGCGCAGCGCCTCTTCGCCGTCGCTGGCCGTCAGCACCTGGTATCCGGCGGTGCGCAGGATGGTGCGCAGCAGGCGCGCGAGGTTGACGTCGTCGTCGACGATCAAGACGCTATTGCCTAGGGGCTTCTCCTGGCTGCGGTCAGCCGCGGAAACACGGACCGTTTCTGATGACAAGCCCGGCGCGACCTCCGCTGCCAGTGGTGGAAGGCGCCGGGAAGGCTCTCAGAAGAGCAGCCGCGTTTAGGCGCCTACTCAATACTCGACTGGGATCGACTAGACGTAAAGCGCTTTGCCGCCTTTGTAACGGAACTGAGATGAACGACCGTCGCCGGCGAACCTCGTCGCCAGGCGCGGTTACAGTCTGCGAACGCGCGCCTCCGGCAGCCGTAGCAGCTTCTCGACGATTGCCCGCAGCCGCTCCGGCCGGCCCGTCGTGTAGAACTCGTAGGAGGGCGCCTCCTGGCCCGAGAGCGCCCCCATCTCTGCGAGGACCTGGCGGACGCGTCGCGCCACCGGCCGCGACGGCTCGTAGACGCGTACGCCGGGGCCCAGGATGCGCTTGATCGCGCCCTTGACGAGCGGGTAGTGCGTCGAGCCGAGGCCGAGGGTGTCGGCGCGGACGTCGCTGACCGGCCGCAGCAGCCGCTCCAGCAGCGCCCGCGTCGCCGGCGAACGCAGCTCCCCGGCCTCCAGGCGGTTCGCCAGGCCGGGGCACTCGATGACGAGCACTCTCTTGTCGGCCGCGAACTGGCCGGCGAGCATCCTGATGTAGGCGCTCTGGGCCGTGCTCGGCGTGCAGAGCACGGCGATGACGCCCGTCTTCGTCACGCGCGAGAGCGTCTTGATCACCGGCACGACGCCGACGAAGGGCGTCATGGGGTACGCCGCCCGCAGGTCGGCCAACGCCTGCACGGAGGCCGTGTTGCAGGCGACGACGATGAGCTTCGCGCCCATCTCGATGAGCCGCCCGCTCACCAGCAGGGCGCGCCGCCGCAGCACGTCGTCCGGCTTGTCGCCGTAGGGGAAGTAGGCCTGGTCGGCGGCGTAGACCAGGCTTTCCTGCGGCAGCAGACGCCGCACCGCCCGCCAGATCGTCAGCCCGCCGATGCCGGAGTCGAGCAGGCCTATGGGCCGGTCGTCGGAGTCCGGACGCGTCGCCAACGGCCCCCCTAGCGCGTCCTTCGCAGGAGGCGCCTTGCGCGTGACCACGCCTCCACGAGGCCGCCCGGCAGCATCAGGACCACCAGGATGAAAAGCAGGCCGAAGATCGCCTGGTGCACCTCCTGCACCTCGACGGCGAGGCGGTCGCGCACGACGATGAAGAACGTCGCGCCGACGATGGGGCCGGCCAGCGTGCCGACGCCGCCGATGAATGTCGCCAGCACGGCGTCGAACGTCCAGATCGGGAAGAACGGGCGGTCCGGGTAGTAGCTCACGTGGTAGAAGGCGAATGTGCCGCCCGCCAGCCCGGCGAAGAAGCTGCTAAGCACCAGCGCCGCCAGCTTGTGCGCCAGCGCGTTGACGCCGGAAGCCTCCGCCGCCTCCTCGTCCTCGCGCACGGCCAGGATGCCCAGGCTCAGCCGCGTCCTCGGCAAGATGAAGGCGACCAGCACCGTGCAGACCGCCAGGCCCAGCGCCAGGTAGTAGCGCGGCTCCAAGTCGTAGGTCGCCAGGGCCTGCGCCGGCAGGGCCGTAACCTGCGGCCTGAGGTTGCTCACCGTGATGCGCAGCGCCTCCGCCATCGCCAGCGTACCGATGGCAAAGTAGATGCCTCGCAGCCTGAAGGTCGGGATGCCGACGGCTAACGCGAAGAGCACGGCGGCGCCCCCGCCCGCCAGGAAGGCGGCCGCAAACGGGACGTCCTCCTTCGTCCACAGGTCGCGCGTGACCAGCGCACCGACGCCGAAGAAGGCGGCGTGCCCGAGGTTGATCTGGCCCGCGTAGCCTGCGAGCAGGTTCCAGCTCTGCGCCAGCGCGATGTAGAGGAAGACGAGGAAGAGCAGCGTGATCGTGTCCCGCCGGTCGGTGAGCTGCGGCACGACCAGCGCGCCGGCGATGAGGATCAGCAAGACGGCCGGCCCCGTGAATCGCTCCGCCGCTCTTGCCGGCCACGGCGGCGCCGTCCTCATCGGACGCGCCTGCCGAAAAGGCCCTGCGGTCGCAGCAGCAGCACGATGATGAAGAGCACCAGGCCGACGACCTCGCGGTAGGAAGCCCCGAAGACGTAGATGCTCGTTGCCTCCGCCTCGCCCAGCAAGATCCCGGCCGCGAAGGCGCCGAAGATGCTCCCCAGCCCCGCCAGCACGACGACCACCAGCGCCTTCAGCGTCCAGGCCAGGCCGATGCTCGGTGCGATCGTGTAGCCGAGGCTCACCAGCGTCCCGGCGACGCCCGCCAGCGCCGTCCCGATGGCGAAGGCGACGACGTAGGTCCGCTGCACGTTGATCCCCATCAGCGACGCCGCCTCCCAGTCCTCCGACGTCGCGCGGATGGCCCTGCCCGCGTACGTGCGCGTCAGAAAGAGGTGCAGCAGCATCACGGCCATGAAGGCGACGACAAGCCCTGACATCCGCGTGTAGGGGAAGACGATGCCCGCCAGCGTCACGCCCTCGCCGGAGTAGCCCGTCGTAATCGCCCGCTCGTCGGCCGTCCAGACGCGCAGCGCCAGGTTCTCCAGCACCAGGGCGAGCCCGAAGCCGATGAGGAGCGAGTTCTTGATCTTCGCCTCCTCGTGCAGCCGCATCACCCAGCGAAAGAGGCCCCCGTGCAGCCCGAGGCCGACGAGGAAGAGGAGCGGCGCGGCGATGGCGATGGAGAGGAACGGGTCGACGCCGTAGGCGTCGAAGAGCGTGAAGCTCACGTAGCCGCCGAGCATCAGCAGCTCCCCGTGCGAGACGTTGAGCACCTTCAGGACGCCGAAGACCAGCGAAAGGCCGACGGCCGCCATGCCGTAAAGCCCGCCGACGAACAGCCCGTAGACCAGGTTCTGGAAGATGGGCTCCAGGTTCACTTCTCGGACGCCTCTTCGCCGGCCGTGACGTAGCCCAGGTAGGCGCGCCGCACGTGGTCGGAGGCCAGCATCTCCGGCCCAGTGCCCTGGCCGGCGACCTTCCCCTGCTCGAGGATGTAGGCCCGGTGCGCCAGCTCCAGCGCCATACGCGCGTTCTGCTCCGCCAGCAGCAGCGTCACGCCGTCGCGGTTGATCTGGCGCAGCACCTCGAAGATGTCGCGCACGACCAGCGGCGCCAGCCCCAGGGAGGGCTCGTCCAGGAGGAGCAGGCGCGGCAGGCTCATCAGCGCCCGGCCGATGGCGAGCATCTGCTGCTCGCCGCCGCTGAGCGTGCCGGCCGCCTGGTCGCGCCGCTCAGCGAGGATGGGGAAGACCTCCTGGACGCGCTGCAGGCTTTTCGCCTGCGCGGCGCGCGCCTTCGCGGTGTAGGCGCCCAGCAGCAGGTTCTCGTAGACGCTCATGCCGGCGAACAGGCGGCGCCCCTCCGGCACCAGCACCACGCCCCGCTCGACGATGCTGTGCGCCGCCAGGCTCTGGATGGGCGCGCCGTCCAGGACGATGCGGCCGCGCAGCGGCGGCTGCAGCCCGGCGATGGCGCGCATCAGCGTCGTCTTGCCGGCGCCGTTCGGCCCGATGAGCACGACGATCTCCCCGGCGGCGACCTCCATGGAGACGCCCCAGATCGCCTGCAGGTCCTCGTAAGCAACCTCGACGTCGCGGATCTCAAGCATGGTGCCCTACGCCCAAGTAGGCGTCGATGACGCTGGGATCGGCCGCGACGGCCGCCGGGGCGCCGTCGGCGATCTTCTCGCCGGCGCTCATCACCGCCACGCGGTCGCACACGGCGAAGACGGCCTGAACCAGGTGCTCCACTATTACCACGGTCACGCCCGAGTCGCGGATGCGCCGGATGAGGTCGAGCCCCTCCAGCACCTCGGAGGGGTTGAGGCCGGCCAGCCACTCGTCCAGGAGGAGCACCAGCGGCCGCGCCGCCAGGGCGCGCGCCAGCTCCAGCCGCTTGCGGTCGACCAGCGTGAGGCTGCGCGCCGGCACGTCGCGCCGCGCCTGGAAGCCGATGAGCTCCAGCAGGGCCAGCGCCTCGTGCTCCGCCTGGCGTCGCGTCCGCGCTCGCTCGCGGCCGTAGGCGCGCGCCACGGCCACGTTCTCGAGCACGGAGAGGTGGAGGAAGGGGCGCACGAGCTGGAACGTCCGCGCGATGCCGAGGTGGCAGACGCGCGCCGGCGCGGCGCCCGTGATCTCGCCGTCGTTCAGGAAGACGCGGCCGCCGTCCGGCCGGAAGAAGCCGGTGATGACGTTGAACAGCGTTGTCTTGCCGGAGCCGTTGGGGCCGATGAGGCCGAGGATCTCGCCGCTGTCGACGCTGAGGTCAACGTTGCGGACGGCGGTTACGCCGCCGAAGGCCTTGGAGACGCCCGCCAGCCGCAGGAGCATTGCAGCGGCAGGCTACCAGCCGCAGGCCTGGGCCTCAAGAGGCCCGGATAACGGCTGATAGCCTGGGCGGGCGTCCGTCTGCCCTCGACGGGCGCGCCCTCATGCCCGCTCTTTGAACGGCGTCGCTGGGTAGAGCAGCGTCCCGGCCGCGATGTCCTTCGGCCAGACCGAGACCATCTTCTGGTTCTGCCACTGCGCCACGACGATCTGGACCACGCCTGTGCCATCGGGGTTGAACTTGACCGGACCGATGAGGCTGCTCTTCATGTCCGTCTTGGTGATGGCGTCGCGAATCGAGTCGCGGTCCAGCTTCTCGGCGCGGGAGATGGCGTCGGCCAGAATCTGCGTGGCGACGTAAGCGGGGCCGGACACGGACAGGGCCGGCGTGTTGTACTTGGTCTGGTACTTCGTGTTGAACTGCGTTATGCCCTCGAACTTGAGGTCGTTGTTCCAGCCAGGCGAGAGGGCGACATAGTCGCCGTCCTTGCCGAGGTTGGTCCCCCAGGTGGGGCTGTCGGCGGCGCGGACGAAGAAGGCGATCTTCGGGTTGAAGTCGAGCTCCTTCATCTGCTTGAGGAGCAGGGTGCCGTCCGGCGGGCTGGGGATGGAGAGGACGGACTCGGCGCCGGCGTTCTTCGCCTTGAGAATCATCGGCGACAGGTCGGTCGAGCCGGGCGACGCGTACTCCTCGTCCGCCACCACCTGGTAACCGCGGGCGGCCGCCTCCTTGCGCCAGAGCTCGCGCATCTCGGTGCCCCAGTCCGTCTTCTCGACGAACAAGGCGAGCTTCAAGGGCTTGGGGCTCTGCGCGTCCATGAGGTCGAACCACGCCTTCGTCAAGCCTGGCGACTTCGGGAAGGGCGAGAAGAGGTACTTGTAGCCCTTCTGATGGACGCTGTAAAGAGCGAAGGCGACGCCCAGGTAAGGTGTCTTGTTCTTCTCGGCGATGGCGGCGGCAGCGGCGTGCAGGTCGCTGGCGAAGCCGCCGAGGTAGGCCAGGACACCGGCGGCGTAGTGCTGCTCCAGGCGTGATACCGTCTGCGTCGGGTCGGACGCGTCGTCGAGGATGTTGATCTTGATTGGGATCTTCTTCTTGAACTGCTTCACCTCGACGCCGCCGGCCGCGTTGATGTCGTCCTGGGCGATCTCGTAGCCGCCCTTGATCAGGGCGCCGCCCGCCGCGTAGCGGCCCGTCAGAGGTATGACGGCGCCGATCTTGATCTCCGCCGGCGGCGCGGCGGTCGGCTCCTTCTCCTCCTCATCGCCGCCGCACGCGGCAAGCAGGGCCGCTCCCACGGCGGCGCCGCCTGTCGCCGTCAGCGCCCGCCGGCGGCTGAGCCGCCGCTGCAGTAGCTTGTCCCAGTAGCTCTGACTCATCTCTTCCTCCCCTTTGGGTGCTAATCGCCGTCCACGGGTCGCCGTGCGTCCGGCGGACTGCGCGCGGTTTAGCGGCCTCTCGCCGCCCTCACCTATCGCGGCCGGGAACCACCTCCGAGCCTGGAGGAGCGCCGCGAGGATCCCAGCCTCGCATAGCCGACCGCTGGTCGCTCGCGCTTGACTGGCCGTAGCGTAAGTCCGGCACATCTGGGATGTCAACGTTAACGAGTCAGAATGGGCGCCTTGCCGCTGAACTGGCGCGCGTAGAGCCGCGCGTAGTGGCCGCCCGCCGCCAAAAGCTCCGAATGCGTGCCTGACTCAACGACGCGGCCGCCATCGATGACGAGGATCACGTCCGCAGCGAGCACCGTCGACAGCCGGTGGGCGATGGCGAGGACCGTGCGGCCGCGCGTCACGCGCGTCAGCGCCTCCTGGATCGCCGCCTCCGTCAGCGCGTCGACGCTCGACGTCGCCTCGTCCAGGATGAGAATGGAGGGGTCCTTGAGCAGCGCGCGGGCGATGGCGACGCGTTGCTTCTCGCCGCCCGAGAGGCGGTAGCCCCGCTCGCCCACAATGGTGTCGTAGCCCTCCGGCAGCCCGGCGACGAAGTCGTGGATGTTGGCCGCTCGCGCGGCCGCCTCCACCTCCTCGTCCGTCGCGTCCGGTCGCGCGTAGCGCAGGTTCTCGCGGATCGAGGAGTGGAAGAGAAACGGCTCCTGGTTCACCATCCCCACGCAGCGCGTCAGCGACGTCAGCGTCAGGTCGCGCACGTCGCGGCCGTCGACGAGCACGCTGCCGGCGTCGACGTCGTACAGGCGGGGCACGAGGTAGGCGATGGTCGTCTTGCCGGCGCCCGTCGGGCCCACCAGCGCCGCGAACGTCCCCGCCGGCAGCTTGAACGAGACGCCGCGCAGCACGGGCTGGCCTTTCCTGTAGCCGAACCTCACGTCGCGAAGCTCGATCTCGCCCCGCGCGGAGGCCAGCTCCTCGGCGCCCGGCCGGTCGCTGATCTCCTGCTCCAGGTTCAGGTAGTCGAAGATGCGCTCGAAGAGGGCGATGGAGCTGAGGACGTTGACGTTTAGGCTGACGAGCGAGGCGATAGGCGAGAAGACGCGGGGCAGGAGCGCAGCCAGCGCCACGATCGTGCCGACCGACGCCTCGCCGCCGATGACGCGATGGCCGCCGTACCAGTAGACGACGACCGGCCCGATGGACCCGAAAAGGCCCATCGCCGTACCGAACCAGCGGCCGACCATCGCCCGGCGGATGCTCAGGTTTCGCACCTGGCGCGCCGTCGCCGCGAAGGTCTGGGTCTCGTCCGCCTGGCGGCCGAAGGTCTTCATCAGCAGGGCGCCGCTGACCGAGAGCGTCTCCTGCATCTGAGACGTCATCTGCGCCATCTGCTCCTGCTGCTCCATCATCAGGGAGCGCTGCAGCTCGCCCACCCGCCTCGCCGGCAGGACGAAGAACGGCACGAAGGCGACCGAGATGACTGCCATGCGCCAATCGAGAGCAAGCATGACCGGCAGGGTGCTGCCCAGGGTGATGACGTTGCCGACGACGCTGCCCAGCGTTTCGCCGACAACGCCCTGGATGCCGCCGACGTCGTTGCTGACGCGGGAGAGCGTCTCGCCGCTGCGGTTGTCCGTGAACCAGCGTAGCGACATGCCGGACAGGTGGCCGAACAGCCGCCGGCGCAGGTCGAACATCACCGTCTGGCTGACGGAGTTGCTCAAGAAGGCCTGCAGCACGCCGCTGAGGGCGCCGCTGAACACCGCGGCCAGCATGAGGAGGACAAGCAGATTAAGCTGGCCGCCGTCGCCCTCCGGCAGGGCATGGTCGATGATCTGCCGGATGAGCAGAGGCGCCGCCAGGCCGATGAGGGAGGAGAAGGCAATCGTCAGCAGGAACGCGACGACCAGCAGCCGGTGCGGCCAGAGGAGGGCGACGGCGCGCTTGAATGTCGGCCAGGCGGGCCGGCCCGGCCGCGCCCGGCGGATGCCGCCGCGGCCCATCCAGCCTTCGCCGCCGCCCGCCGGTCCGCCACTTCCGGCGCCCGCGCCCCTGCCCGACATCATCTCGCGCGCCTTCCCTTCAGGTGAAGGATAGTCGATTCGCGCGGCTGAGCGTGTCTCTCAGCGGAGCTTCGGCAGCACCTCGCGCGCGAACAGCTCCAGCTGGGCCGCCTGATCGTAGCTCGCGAAGCGGAAGACCAGCTCGTCCGCGCCGGCGTCGGCGTAAGCCCGCGCCCGCTCGAGGACCGCCTCCGGCGCGCCGTAGGGCCCCCAGCGCTCGCCCCAGTAGTTGACGCCGTAGTAGGCGCGAACCCAGGCGTCCGCCTCCTTCTGAGCCGCCTCGACGTCGCGGTTGAGGTTCACGGTCATGTAGAACGTCGCGCCGAAGGCGGCGGCGTCGCGTCCCAACGACCGCACCTCGCTCAGCACCTGCTCCCGGACGCGGGCGAACTCGGCCGGCGAGTCGGTGATCGAGATCATGCCGTCCGCCAGGCGCGCCGCGCGACGGTACTGCGTCCGCCGGCTCTCGCCGCTGTGGCAGGCGAGGAGAGTGCGGATGCGGGGCGTCTGCGCCGGCCGGAAGCCCAGGCGCACGTCCGAGAGCTGGAAGTGCTCGCCTGCGTAGGTCAGGGGCTCGCCCGACCACAGCGCCTGCGTGATCTCCACCACCTCGCGCAGGCGCCGGCCGTGGCCGCTCTCGCCGACGCCGGCCGCCGCCCACTCGGCCCGCTGCTCGGCGTTGAACGACCCACCGACGCCGATGCCGAGCGTCAGCCGCCCGTCGGAGAGGAGGTCGACCGTCGCCGCCTGCTGGGCCAGGAGCACCGGCTGGCGCAGCGCCGCCAGCAGCACGGCGGTGCCGAGGCGAACGCGCCCCGTCACGCCGGCGACCGCGGCCAGTACGCTCAGCGGCTCCAGGCGCGGCTTCGCCGTCAGGCTGTCGCCGGCCCAGACGCCGTCCAGCCCCAGCTCCTCGGCTCGGCGCGCCAGGCGCGTCAGCGGCTCGACGTTGGGCAGCGACCCCGAGAGGACGAGGCCGCGCGTCGGCAGGATGATCCCGACCCGCGTCGCCACGGTCACAGCGGCGACGGCCGCGACGAGGCGGACAGCGTCTCGTCCGGCAGCGAGAGCGCGCGCAGCATCGACTCTGTCTCCTCCCACCATGCGGGGCGCCG